>DMKD01000173.1 GCA_003454605.1 Spirochaeta sp.
CTATATCCCCGGCCACCCAGGACTTTTCTCTCGTTTTTACAGCCGATCCCCATTTCACAAGAGAGTCCGGTATAAACTTTGACTCGTTTATCAACGGGATATCAGACCTGGCTCCATCAGATATTATTGGTATGGCAGTACTTGGAGATCTGGTTCAAAATGGGGAAGAAGCCGGATATCTCTCCTATCAGGAAAGCATCAACGGATTGAGCGTCTTCAATGTTATAGGGAACCATGATGTATACAATGCAGGATGGAATTTTTTCAGGGAATATTTAGGACCATCCTCCTACTCTCTTCCGATAGGCACGGCAGGGGAGATCGGCAGCCTGTTATTGATAAATATCGACAGTGCTAATGCTAGTTTAGGGAATAGCCAGACAGAATGGCTCATAAATATCCTTGAAACCGAAAGAAAGCAGTATACTCACTGCATTATTATTACTCATTCAAATTTATTCCCCTCATCGTTAGGAACGGTAGTACAGTTTTCAGATAAAAATGAGGTTTATTCTCTGGTTGACTTATTTAATAAACACGATGTGGACTATGTTCTGGGTGGTCATTCCCATCAGCTGTCCGAATACGAGCTATTCAGCACCAAATATATTACCTTAGACTCGATAAAGGAGCCCGACAGTCATTTTATGATCATGACAGTCAGCCCGGAAGGCTTAATGCATGAGATATATCCTGTAACAGCTGCGGGAACTAGATAAAAAAAACCGGCTGAATCATTGAGATTCAGCCGTATGAAATACTAAATTTTATAGGTATAGGCAAGTGCGATTCTGTTGAATTTCACAAAGCTGGCTTCATAAACCCTGTTCTGGTAATACTGATTAAAGATTGTATCATTGGTATAGTCCATACCGGTTTTAAACTGAGCAAGAACCGTAAGACTGTTATGCTCATTAAAGGTGAAATTTACGAGCGGTCCGAACGTAACTTCCACAAAATCAGAGCCCCAGCCGTTATCCGCTAAGGTACTCGCATCACCATCAGGACCTGCCATAGTCGAGAGCTGGCTCTCTGCACCTATCTGCTGTGAGGTTTCGACGAGGAAGCCAACCGTATCTGCAACTATAGGCATCTGATAGCCGAGGAAATAGGTGCCCTTGAATTCCCAGCCGTTGATATTTTCACCGCTGTCTGCAAGCCACTGCCATGCTCCGCCGGCCATTGCTTCATCAGTAGAAAAGTTAGAATAGTTGAACTTACCATTAATCTGGGTAACAACATGATTCCATTCGCCGGGAACAAGTGCAGCAAGATCGAACTGAAATGTACTTGAGCCAAAGAGTTCAGTTACTACTCCCGGAAAAGAGGTCTCATCAATATCACCCTCTACATTATTTCCGACACCGTTGAATATTACAGCATTCCACCCCGAACCGAGCATAGCTCCGGCATTGAAGTTCAGAAAAGCTATTGGAGTAATTGTTGCTGAAGCCTTCGCATATGCGGCGACTGGGGCAACATAGAGATCAAAATTGAACTGCACATTATTGTCTGCAACAAGCCCATTCTCCCCCTGCAGGAATGGCATTTTAATACGATGCTTTAAAAACACCTGAAGTTCTACAGATCCCCAGCCTGAGCCGAGGCTTCTAGGCTCTGTATTTGCGAAATCACCGGCAGCAGGTGAAAAGATTGAGGGTGTTTCCACAGGACTGTAATCGGGTGGAATAAATCCGCCGAGCTGGTCATAGCCATAGTTATGATCAAAATAATATGCGAATTCTGAACCTGCCAAAGTAGTATGCTCTGCGCCTTCTGCAAATGCGAAAGAAGAGATTCCAATTAAAATACAAACAGAAATTAAAATTTTTAAGTTCTTCATTAATACCTCGATATATATTTAATTTATCATTTATATTAAACAACTTTCCTCATTTTTGAAAGAAAAAAATCTTCAGAATAACAACTTGACTTTTTACCTCTTAGAGTTGAGACTCAGTCCATGATAATCTACAGCGATGAAGACATTATTGTCGTCAATAAAGAATGCGGACAGGCAGTTCAGCCGGGTCCTACAGTTTCAGATTCCCTGATTGAGAACCTGAAAGAAGAATACGGGAAACTCTTCCTTATTCACAGACTCGATACCCCGGTCAGCGGTATAATTGTGTTTGCAAGAACAAAAAAATCGGCAGCAGCTTTGAGTTCTCAATTCGGCAGTTCAGATGTCGAAAAAAAATATATTTGTGCGGTGGATAATGCTCCCCCGTCGGAAGCAGGGAGACTTGAAGACAACATTCATGTTCCATCGGGTAACAAGGCCAACAAGGTGTATATAAGGGATGAAGCAGGACGCGGGACAAAGAAGGCTGTTATTGATTATAAAACCATCTACAGGACCGACAGATATTTCATTCTGGAAGTGTTGCTACAAACAGGCCGAAGACATCAGATAAGAGTTCAGCTTGCAAATGCCGGCTGTCATGTAAAAGGCGATATAAAATACGGAGCAAGACGTACTAACCGCGGAGGCGGTATACACCTTCATGCCCTTTCTCTGAGTTTCGACCATCCGCGTTCGGGTGAAAGGCGCAGTTTCACTGCACCGCTTCCCGATGAATCATTATGGAATGCGGTTTCCATCGGAGCGGATCTACCATCCAGTCTTGAGCAGGATGATAATAAGTAGAATTATCACAATAAAGAGAACAGGGATTGCCCGCTTATAGAAATGTTCTGAAAAAAATCGGCCGGTACCGTCTCTTTTAGGCCTGCGATCAGGTTTAAATTTTTCATCGATATCATAAAAATTGAAACCTTCA
>DMKD01000331.1 GCA_003454605.1 Spirochaeta sp.
CAGATCGAAAAAGAGGGGCTGTATCCTGATAAAACTGATGAGGTGAATAATCACATTCATACATCATTCTCTTTCAGTCCTTATTCACCCTCCAAGGCTGCATTCATGGCCAGGGCGGCGGGTTTGAAGGCTGCCGGAAGTATTGATCATGACAGCATCGGTGCTGCGAAAGAAATGGTTGAGGCCTGTAAGGCATTAGGAATCGGTTCAACTGTCGGCTGTGAGCTGAGGGTTAATTTTAACGGTACCTTTCTTGAGACAAAAAAACTGAATAATCCTGATATGCTCAACAGTGGATATATTGTAATTCACGGTGTACCTCATGATAAAATTGATCAGACGATTGAATGGCTGAAACCGGTTAATGAAGAGCGCAATCTCCGCAACCGCAGGCAGATTGAAAGGCTAAATGCTATTCTTCCCTCCGGTGTACTGGGGCAGATTGATTTTGATCGTGATGTTTATCCGCTGTCGGAGGCTGCCAATAACGGCGGCATAACCGAACGTCATATTTGCCTTGCGCTTGTAAACAAGATTATCGATCGATTTGGAAAGGGTCCTGCTGTAATTGATTTTGTTAAGACTGAATTAGGCATTGATATTCCTGAAAAGGTTGAAGCTTTTCTAGGAGATGATGCAAACCCCCATTATAAATATGATCTGCTTGGAATTTTAAAAAGCAATATAGTTTCAGAATTTTATCTTGAGCCGAATGAGAGGGAATGCCCGCATGCCTCATGGGCAGTTGACTATGCGAACAGTATAGGGGCAATTCCTGCATACTCATATTTAGGAGATGTGGCTGAGAGCCCTACCGGCGATAAGAAGGCTGAAAAATTTGAAGATGAATATCTGGATGAACTGTTTCCCCTGGTCAAAGAGATTGGATTTAAGGCAATCACCTATATGCCGCCGCGAAACACTCTTCCGCAGTTGCACAGAATACAGGAACTCTGTGTTCAGCACGGATTCATGCAGATAAGCGGAGTAGATATTAACTCATCACGGCAGGTTTTCAGATGTTCGGAGATCATGATGCCGGAGTTTTCCCATCTGATAGATTCAACATGGGCGCTGATTGCGCATGAACATCTGGCATCGCAGGATTCCACTCTCTCGATATTCAGTACAAGCGGGAAGTTCTCAGAACTGGGGCTTGATGAGCGTCTGGAAAGGTACGCCGAAATTGGACGCCGGATGGATCTCCGAAATCCTGAGCGTATAATTGATCTTGTTTAAAGGAGATATTTGAAATGAAAGCTGAAAATATCGCGCCCGTTCTGCGGGGGCTTACATTTAATGGAGAAACCGGCGCTGTCGTCTGTTTCGATGCTGCGGAATCTGAAGGGGCGGACGTATTGTCTCTGACTGCCGACGCTGCACTTGAACTTGAAAAAATCGCATCAAATATAAAGAGGGTATCGGTAAAAGGTCTCGGCAGTTTCGTCATCGGCGAGGCAGGGCGTGTTGCGGTAGTCACCGGCGGCGCCCAGGGCTTCGGTGCAGGACTTGTACGTCAGCTTGTAAAAAACGGCTATTTTGTATTTATTGCGGATATGAACCTCAAGGGTGCTGAAAGTTTTGCATCAGAGCTCAATGCGGAAAATAAAAAAGATGTTGCATCAGCAGTTGAGGTGAATGTAGCTGATGAAGCTTCCGTTGAAAAAATGATTGACCAGATAGTGCTGAAGACCGGAGGTCTGGATCTGTTTGTAAATAACGCAGGGGTCCTTAAGGCCGGAAGCGTGAAAGAACAGAACCTTGCTGATTTTGAATTTGTGACAAAGGTTAACTATACCGGTTACTTCCTCTGTGTTAAATATGTATCTCGTGTTATGGCTGCTCAGAATACGGCGGCTATCAAAGGCGCTAAGGGCGAGTATTATGCCGATATAATCCAGATTAACTCGAAATCGGGACTCGAAGGATCGAAAAAGAACGGTGCGTATGCCGGCGGCAAATTCGGCGGTATAGGACTCACTCAGAGTTTCGCGCTGGAGCTTGTAACTGATAACATCAAGGTTAATTCTATCTGTCCAGGGAACTTTTTTGAGGGCCCTCTCTGGTCCGATCCCGACCGCGGATTGTTCGTTCAGTATTTGAATACCGGCAAGGTGCCGGGGGCAAAGACCGTCGAGGACGTAAAAGCATTCTATGAAGCCAAGGTTCCGATGGGACGCGGCTGTCAGCCGGAAGATATTGCCAAGGCGCTGTTTTATCTGGTGGATCAGAAGTATGAAACCGGTCAGGCTCTTCCCGTAACCGGCGGGCAGGTAATGCTAAAGTGATACCATCTCAAATTGCTTCTGAGAACAGCAGCACCGGCACCCGCGCAACTTGAAAAAGCTATCGATTTTTTCAGGCCGCTCGGACCCCGCCGGCTGCAAGTTGTCAGGCACGAAGCAATTTGAGCCAATCAAAGCCGGGTACTTAAGAGTTGTTGCCTGCAAAGTGCTAACCTTTTTTATTGATTATAAGGAGAGATGATTGAAAAAATATATTGCGGTTGATTTGGGCGCATCCAACGGGAGGGTGATAGTCGGGAATCTTGAGAAGATTGAGGTTGTTGCACGATTCCCGAGCCGTCCTGTTCGTATTAAGGATACAATCTATTGGGACTTTCTAGGTCTGCTTGCCGATATTCGTGAAGGACTGAAAACAGCTTTTAAAAAGTACGGCGATGAGATTATCAGCATCGGTTTCGACACCTGGGGTGTAGATTACGCCCTCCTCGATGAAAACGGTGAGCTGATAGGCAATCCCTACCATTACCGTGACAGCCGTAATGACGGGATGGTTGAAGAACTCTTTAAGATTGTTTCTAAAGAAGATGTTTATAACGAGACCGGAATTCAGTTCATGCAGATAAATACAGTTTGCCAGCTTCTTGCACACAGCAGAACCTCACCGGATGTTGTTAATTCAGCCGCGCATTTTTTGATGGTGCCGGATCTGTTGAATTATTGGCTGACTGGAATAATGAAGAACGAATTCTCAGAAGTTACTACCTCTCAGTTGTACAACCCGGTTGATGAATGCTGGTCTGAAAAGTTGATAAAGGCTGCTGGTTTTGATCCTGAAATCTTCGGGGATATAGTTCTTCCGGGAACGGTTGTCGGGAAGCTCCTGCCGGTTGAAGCAAAAAAACTCGGTGCGGGATCTGACGTTGTTGTAATCGCAGTTGCCTGTCATGACACTGCCTCAGCAATCGCTGCTGTGCCGGTCACGAAAGGAGACAGCCATGCCTACCTTAGCTCCGGTACATGGTCACTGCTGGGTATTGAATCTGACGAACCCATCATAAGCGAGCTAAGCTATAAGCATAACTTTACAAATGAAGGCGGCCGTGAAGGCAAGATAACCTATCTGAAGAATATTATGGGTCTCTGGATAATTCAGGAATGTAAGGCATTCTGGGATAAAAACGGAGAAGAACATGACTGGCCGGCTATCGTGCAGATGGCAGAAGAAGCAGGAGCTCATGCTGCCCGGATTGATGTTGACGATTCGCTTTTTCTGAAATCGAATCTCGTAAGCAGCGGCATGCCGCTGCGTATTCAGGAGTACTGCAGGGAACATGGTACTGCTGTTCCTGAGACCATAGGTGAAATTGCAGCCTCTGTGTTCAGGAGCCTCGCTGAGAAATATGCCGTAACGGTTAAAAGGCTTGAAGAAAGCAGTCTCCGAAAGATTGAAACCCTGTATATAATAGGGGGCGGATGTCAGAATGATCTGCTCAACCGCTGGACCGCCGAGGCTGTAAAGATTCCTGTCTATGCGGGTCGTGTAGAAGCTACAGCAATAGGAAATATCCTGGTGCAGGCGATTTCTGCAGGAGATGTCG
>DMKD01000351.1 GCA_003454605.1 Spirochaeta sp.
AATCAGGAAACAGCTGAGAGGCTGATGGATAATATGGATCTTGAGCGGGAGCGCGGAATCACGATTGCCGCCAAGAATTGCTCAGTAGCCTGGAGAGATGTAAAGATTAATATCCTTGATACTCCGGGCCATGCCGACTTCGGTGGTGAGGTCGAGCGTGCTCTCTCGATGGTGGATGGTGCTATTCTGCTTGTAGATGCTTCCGAAGGACCGCTGCCGCAAACACGTTTTGTACTCGGCAAGGCTCTGGCCGCCGGGCTGAAGATAATAGTTGTAATAAATAAGATTGACCGTGCCGACGCTCGTATATCTGAGGTCCTCGACGAAGTTTATGAGCTGCTCCTTGATCTCGATGCCGATGAGGAACAGCTTGAATTTCCGCTTTTTTATGCGGTCGGCCGTGATGGTCTTGCCTCTGAATCGCTTGAAGAGAAGGGCAGGGATTTAAAATGTCTTTTCGATGCTATTATTGATGAAGTTCCCGGTCCCTGCCATCGTGACAACGAACCCTTTCAGATGCTTGTATCAGACCTTTCATACTCTGACTATCTCGGCCGCCTGGCTGTTGGTAAGGTAATTCATGGTTCGGTTCATTCGAAGGACAGCCTTGCTTGCATTAACTATCAAGGAAAAGCTCAGAACCTGAGCGTAACCAAGCTGCAGGTCTATGACGGTCCGGGATTAACAGAAACCAATGAGGTTAATCCAGGCGATATCGTTGTTCTCTCGGGAATCGACAAGGTTTTTATTGGAGATACTATCTGTACGCGTGAGAATCCTAAAGCCCTTCCTCGCATTACAGTTGATGAACCAACTGTTTCTATGCTGTTTGCACCGAACAACTCACCGATGCTTGGAAAAGAGGGAAAGTTTGTTCAGAGTACAAAGATAGGCGAGAGACTGCAGAAAGAGACTATGCTTAATGTTTCAATCAATGTTGAGCAGCTAGGCAGCGGCGAAGGCTTTATTGTTAAGGGGCGAGGCGAGTTTCAGATGGTTATACTTATTGAAACCATGCGTCGTGAGGGTTTTGAACTCAGCGTCGGACGGCCTCATGTTATCTATAAAAAGGATGAAAAGGGCAAGACGCTTGAACCGATTGAACATCTCTTTGTAGACTGTGAAGAGGTTTATACCGGCGTTGTTACCGAGAAACTTTCACAGCGCAAAGGCCGGATGACGAACTTCATTTCTCATGAGAACGGGCGGGCAAGGCTTGAGTTTTCAGTACCTTCACGTGCTCTCATCGGCTACCGTGATGAGTTTCTTACCGATACCCGCGGAACAGGCATTATGAGTTCATATATCAGCGGATACGAAGACTATCGAGGCGATTTTCCCGAGCGTCACACCGGCTCATTGGTAGCTGATCGTGCAGGCGACTGTGTCCCCTATGCAATCTTCAACCTGGAACCCCGTGGTAATATGTTTGTTGTACCCGGCGATGTCGTATACGAAGGTATGATTGTAGGAGAGCACTCCCGCGATAATGATTTGAATGTAAACCCTGTTAAAACAAAGAAATTGTCAAATATGCGTGCATCGGGTAAGGATGAAGCTGTTATTTGTACCCCTGTCATGCCTCTTTCAATAGAGCGTGCAATTCAGTATATCAAGGAAGATGAGATGGTTGAGATTACGCCAAAGTCGATAAGACTTAGAAAGAAGATACTATCTGCACAGGATAGAAAAGTCGACGGCAAGAAAAAATAAATTCCTTTTCATATAATTTGCGAAGCCGTTTGGATTATTCTGAGATATCAATAGGCTTCAAAAATATAGAATCAGTAGAGACATGTCTGCAATATCGAAGGCGCCAAAGCGGATGAAACATGCCTATCCGGGATTAGAACTTATTTCTCCGAATCCGAAATAGTATTGAGTATATGTGCAAAAAAAGGTAGGCTGACCGAAACAAATTAGACAGGAGAAAACTATGCCTAAAATGCCCGAAGAAGTTAAAAAAGAATGGGATAATCGCGCGGGTGCAATTGTGCTGTCAACAGTTGATGCTGATGGTACCCCTAATTCAATTTATGCAACATGCGTAGGTTTATACGAAGACAGTAAAATTGTTGTTGCAAATAATTATTTTGATAAGACTATAAAAAACATCAGGGCAGGCAGCCGTGCATCTGTTGTTTTTATAACTGAAGAAAAGAAATCCTATCAGGTTAAAGGAAATCTGGAATATCACGAAAACGGTCCGATTTTCGATTTCATGAAAAGCTGGAATCCTGAAAAGCATCCGGGACACGGTGCAGCAGCTGTGGAGATCGTTGAACTGTATTCTGGTTCGAAAAAACTGATTTAACCACTCTTTCTATTCGTAATAAGCATAAAAAAGGGAATCGAGCATTAAGCTGATTCCCTTTCTTCCAATTCAGATGTAAAAAATATAATTAGAACTCATTTCTTGGACGGCGTTCACGAGCCTCATTTACTCTGAGGTTTCTGCCTTTGAAGTCTTTATCGTTAAGCATAGAAACTGCTGCTGTTGCTGCATCTTCTTCAACCATTTCTACGAAACCAAAACCGCGGGGTCTGTTAGTTTCTCTGTCCATGATAAGCTTTACGCTTTCAACTTCACCATACTGTGAGAAGAGTTCGTTAAGATCCTCTTCGGTCGTCGAGTAATTAAGATTACCCACATAGATTGTCTTTGCCATTTAAATCCTCTATAAATTTCTTTAACCTGTTACAGTCATACTGCTTTTTTTAAATCTTGCGATAAATGATATGCTTAACTGTAGGACTGATAAACAAATACGACAAGAAAAATAAAAGATAAAACAGAACAGGTTTTCTACTATCAGCGTAGAATATTTATTCGTCAGAGTCAAGCACGAAATCTTGCAGTCTGCAATTAAGTTGGATAAACTGCACTTTTTGAAGATTCTGCACAACTTTACCTTTGCATTTTTGCTTCGGAGTTGATAGAATGTTTAAATATCGGGCGTCGGCTGATATACGGCTGTCCGTAACTTTGTGTAAAGGTGTTTGCTTGATAGAGAATGACAAACGTGTCCGGATAATCTGTGGACATTATGGAAGCGGTAAGACCGAATTTGCGGTTAATTACGCGATACGACTGGCGAAAGAAGGTGGAAAACCCGTCCTTGCCGATATAGATATCATAAATCCTTATTTTCGAAGCCGTGAGCGGACTGAAGAGCTTGAAAATCTCGGGGTAGAGGTTGTAGCAAGTGCAACTTCGGCTACGGCGCTTGATGTTCCGGCTATATCGGCGGGTATTCACTCTGTTTTTGATGATACCAGCCGTGATGCAGTTGTTGATGTCGGAGGAAACGAAGCCGGTGTAAAAGTCCTTAACCGTTTTGCCGATCATTTTAGGAATTCTGAAGAGTATGAACTTTTTTTTATAATAAACGCAAATAGACCTGAAACCATTGAATGTTCACAGATCCTCGAGTTTATCAGATCTTTTGAAAATGCCTGCG
>DMKD01000238.1 GCA_003454605.1 Spirochaeta sp.
CGAGTGCATAAAAAGCAAGTTCGCGATGACCGGCGAGGTTACTCTTACCGGCCGCATACTTCCGATAGGCGGCCTGAAAGAAAAAACCCTTGCCGCCTATCGCAGCAAGATGACGGACGTGCTTCTCCCGGAGGGCAACCGTAAGGATTATGATGAGCTGCCGGGCGAGGTCCGCGGCGCACTTGAGTTCCATTTTGTAAAAACCGCCGAAGAGGCGTTTGCTATCCTGTTTAAAGCGTAAAACCTGAAGCGGCCTTTAATAATACGGTTACAAGAATGTATAGGAGCATAATACGCCTTGTTTTATGTGCGCTACCGGATTATATTTAAAGGAGAATGGATATGCAGGTCATGGCCGAAGTGCTTGAAAATGAGTTCAGAAACGCTTTCGAGGTGAAGGATCCCGACTCCCTTCACAGGGGAATATCTATTCTCGTAGAAAGCATCCCCCAAAAAGAACAAAACAAGACTGAACACGATCACTTTCGTGAATCAATGCTTAAGATGGACTCCAAGATGGAAGCAACCATTATAAAAATGGATGAAGGATTTAAACGGATGGACGAGCGCTTTAAAGCATCGGACCAAAGATTCGACGACGTGAATAAACGTTTCGATGATGTAAACAAACGTTTTGACGACGTGAATAAACGCTTCGACGACATGAGCCGCAGGTCCGACATGCAGATTCGTTTTATTACCGTTGGGTTTATTATGCTGACGGTGCTTATGTCTGTTTATCAGTTTTTAGCTTAATTCATAAACCAGGATGAGGATGCCAACAAGTAACACAATTACAATTGAGAAGAATGGAAAGAAATACCTTGCAGTCTCTACAAATCTGAAAGCAAAATCCTTTAAGGGAATCAACACGTCAAAGATGAAAGCTGCCCCGGGTAAAATCATCCGCGGCGGTCAGCTCAATGACTGGAAGATGGAGGGCTTAACAGAGATAGATGACATCATGTTTTTCTACGGTCCTCCTGTCAGCGGAAGGACATTGAACAATTTTTCACCTGATGAAAACCTGATTTCAGAACTACTTGATGCATTCAAACTGCTGAACACAGCGGGTTTTCATACAGGACAGTTTTGTACAAGTTCCGTTTTCAGGCTTAATAACGGCGGGCTGCTGTTCTTCCCGACCGAGCTCATGGATTTTGTAAATAAAAGAGCAGCCGAAGACGAAATAATTAAAACAATTCAACCATGGAATCATCATGCGCTGAAGGGAGAAGAGGCTCAGGCATTCACAATCGCAGCCTTAATTTATCAGATGATATGCGGCGCTCCTGCATTTCCCGATGAAATCAAGAAAAATGACTACCGATCACCCCTGTGTACAGAACCGGGGCTTCGCAGCGATCTGCTTGAATTGATTGATAAATCATTTGCAGGAACCGGGACCCTGGACCATTGGCAGAAAATGCTTGGGATATTAAAAACTGAAGGTCGTCACAACAGGTCTCTGACTGAAAAAGAAAAATCTGAAATCTCTGCTTCTGCCGCAAAAAAAGAAATGCAACGCCAGAGGAAGGCAAAACTCAGTTTGTTTTTAACTAAAAACAGAACTAAGCTAGCGGTTTCGGCCTCTGTGACAGCAGTGATCCTTTTTATTTTAATTTCTACTCTGTCTCGGGTTCTTGCCCCGCCAGTCACCATCGGGATGGAGCAAAAAGAGGTAATTGAACTGTATTATAACAGTTATAATGAACTCGACTTCGAAACTATGGAAGACTGCATTACAAAAAAAGCCGGAAAACCTGATCAAAATCAGGTAGTCTCTCTAACGGCAATCACTAAGGTCCGCACAGCATATGAGGGGGCCTCGAACCTGTATGAAGCGGCAAGGTGGAAGAAAGACGGCATGCCTGAACTTGAACAGGGAACAATTCTATGGGGATTGAGTGAGCTCACAGTTGAAGAGTTATCAACACCGAATAGCTATTCCGCAAATTACGAAAGATGGAGTCTGGCTGAATCGGAGAATTCAAGCGAGGCATTACCTGAATTTGAAGAGATCAAAGATATCATTCACCTGTCAATTATTAAAAATTCCTGGAGAATAGACAGCCTTGAGCGAAAAATCACAATAAAACCACATGTTACGGAGAATTATTCAGATGATTAGATTCCTTATAAAAAAGTCCTTCTTTGATGCCTGGGATAACCTGCTAAGCCTTATCCTTATGAATCTCGGTTTCATTATCTGTATTGCACTCATGGTTATGCTGCCTGCAGCGGCTGGCTCAGGCTCTGCAGCAATCAGCGTCACACTTCTAATTCCGGGTCTTATAATTTCTCATCTATATGCCGGGGCAGTCTCGGTCCTCATGTATGACGTATCTGATTTCTGCTCTGCCAACTTCAGGATGCTCAAAGCAGGATTTGAAAAAACATGGAAGGCTTCAATCATTCTCTCAGCCTTCAACAGCATAATAGCCGTTGTGACGACTATAGCCCTGCCCTTTTACCTCTCGATGGGAAGTACATTGGGCTTTGCAGGAGCCGTGATAATATTCTGGTTAATAGTATTCTGGCTGCTGTCGTCACAGTACTTCTTTCCGGTACTAATAAGAATGGACGGCAATATTCGAAAAAGCCTTAAAAAATCATTTTTAATCTGCCTGGACAATCCTTTTTATTCGCTCTTTGTTGCAATTCAGTCTGTCGTGATACTTATTATTTCATCAGTAACCGTTTTACTGATGCCGGGGATTTCCGCGGTTCTGCTGCTGCATCAGGACGCATTGAAACTGCGGCTATATAAATACGACTGGTTAGAAGAAAATCCAAACTCAGGCAAATCAAAAATCCCCTGGGATGTTCTTCATAAAGAAGATAATGAAAAACTTGGCCATCGTAGTTTTAAGGGAATGATTTTCCCCTGGAAAGATTAGTCTGCCGTCCAGCAGTTCTAAGTTTGGTTGTAATTAATTAGCAATGTAGCCATTACAGCATATTCAATACTGTTGAGAGATGATTTTCACTGGCCTTTCAGCAGACTCAGCGGTATCTTTTACTAATGAAACGAAGAATAATTTCATTATTAATGATAATAGGCTTTGCCGCAGTACTTTCCGCTGAAACAATAATAGTTACCTCTGAAGACTCAGCAGCTAAGCTCAACCTCGATTATACCCATGTAACAAAAGTGAAGGCGATTAAAAATCCCGAGGGTTGGCGCTTCGACGTCAGCCTGCTTCATGAAGATACGGGATGGAATCACTATGCAAATCTATGGATAGTAGTTGATGCCGATACTGAAGAAGAGTACGGCAGGCGGATACTTGCCCACCCCCATGTTAACGAACAGCCATTCACCCGGAGCCAGTCAGGTATTGGGATTCCCGAATCGGTTGAGGCCGTCATTGTGAAGGCAGCCTGTAATATTCACGGATTCGGCGGAACAGAGCTGTTAGTCGAATTGAAGTAAGTGAACCGATACCCCCTTTAAATCTCCCAAATTTTTCGGGAATTTCTCCCGAATTAATCGTGCTTTTTCCTGATTGACGACAATAGACATTAACCTTCATAATAAAACATTAAAAAATGATCCAATTTAAAAAAGTGTTATTTAAACAATCAGAGAGACCCAAGATGAGCCTTCCTGATCAATGTCAGTAAAAAAGTGAGGATATTATGAAAAAAATACTGTTGGTAGTGGTTATTGCAGCAGCCTTTTTCAGCTGCACAGACACAGGTGCTTATGATCCGAATGATGGAAATACCGCAGCAGCGACGCAAATATTTGACTTGAATGCACGACCGGTAGGAAACAATACGGATATTATAGATACACTAAGCTCATTTGAATCTACAGAGGTCGAAGCTTTCTTTCCAGGAAAATGATTTTGTTTTAAAGTGGAGATAAATATGAAAAAACCATTATTTATTTTAATGTGCATTGTTGCAGCTGCCTTATTTGTCGGTTGTGAAAACCTCTCTTGGACAGACTTTTTCGACAGCAACAATAATACTCAAAACACCCAGTCTACGACAAGAAATATTGATGTCGAGCTCCGTTCAAGCGTCGAGTCTTCCGTTTCCCGCACAGCAGTCGCCCAGGGGGATGAGCTTGCAATGTGGTTCAGATCATCCGATATCGAGTTCTGGTCTACCGAGCTTGCCGGAGGGTATACTGAACTGGTGTCTGATTTATACAGTAGTGAATCGGATGAAGCTGATAAAATATCTGTCAGCATAAACCTTCCTGATGTTTATGAAACATTTAAATTTCTACCAGGCTTGGATCATGAGGTACAAGATGCCAGCGCAAGTTTCGCGAGCACTGTATATGACATTATCAGAATCGATATTGGATCTGGAGGATTCAGTTTCGAACACAATGAAAATCATGTTTCTGTACGTAACACAATTACAGGTGAGTCTGACGGAATTAATGGCAACTCTATTTTTCTTATTAGCAGCACAATGCTTGATGCCCCTTATTATGTACCGCGTACAGTTTTTTACAATACAAAAGAAGAGCTAATCGCATCCGGACGCAGCGAATGGTTAGCTGAGTTTATTTCAGCCTCATCAAATAATATCGATATGGACGGTGCACTGTTTATTCCTTTCAACGGAATAGATCTGAGCGGCGACATATCTGTTGTAACCGTTTTCTTTGAATGGGACATAGAAGGAGCCTTCGATGACGCCGATAACGACGGCAATTACGAAATGGACAATCGATACAACGGAACATGTTTCAACTTTGATGTGAGAGTTGAGACTGAATCTGTGAATCCTGAACAACCAGAGTAATGAGCGAGATAAACATTGGGAGACGAATATCCCAAATAAGTCTGATGAAATAATATTAAAACGGGATTAAAAATGGCTGAAATACATGAAATATACAATACCAGACAAACTGAACCTGGAGTTAAAAGGAGGTGGTTTACTGATAGTGATTATTGGGATCTTTATATTTGGGAGGATCCCGGAGGGAATATGAATAGTTTTCAGCTCTGTTATAATCGGGGATATACTGATGAGAAAGCACTCACCTGGAAAAAAACAGGAAATTATAGGCACAACTCCGTTAACTCAACAGCTTCCTGGGGGAAGGCGAAAACTGATGTTCTCAGTCAGAGAGAATCTTTAGATAATACCAAAATATATGATTCATTTCAGAGGGATAGTAAGGTTTTAGAAATTAAATATAGAGAATTCATCTTAAGAAAAATCCGCGAATATGAAAACCCTGCTTAAACAATATAGTTATTGTATAAACCAGTAAAGGAGAAAGAGTGAAAGTTTTCCTGTTCTCAAACTCTTCCCCGTCCCCGCTCAAGCAGCCGCATCACACCGAAACCGACATAAACCGCAATCATTTTATCGATTAGATTTGCCGGCAGGCGGGCAACAAAAGA
>DMKD01000070.1 GCA_003454605.1 Spirochaeta sp.
ATGAGCTTTCAATGAGATTATCAAATGTATGAGGGCGGTTATGGCTTAAAAGATCCGTATACGAAAAATCAAACCCGGAAATAAAAATCGGTCCTTCCGTTAATATGTTCGAGAGATAAAGAGCACTCCCTGCAACGGTACCGTGCTGGGGTAAGGTAAGTGCGGGTGCCGGATTATTAACACAGGCCTCCATGAAATAATTCTGACTGAACGCAAGGAGTCCTTTTTTTAGGCAGTTAAAAGGTACAGCTGCTGTGAGGGGGGAGGCGACCGGAATGTCTTCAAATCCATTCAGATGCAGTGCCGCATAATAACCCGGATCTGTAGAGATAATAAGATCGGGTTTTATTCCGTTGTACTGCAGAAAATGCAGGGAGGAGGGCAGAGATAAAAGCGTGATTCTGTTCCTGTTATCCTTAATAAAATCAAGGTCTGCTTTGAGTCCGGGGCCGGAGCCGGCGATTAATACAGCTTTGCTGCTGCGTACTGGTGAGAGTATGTAGTCAGTATAAAGATAGTTTTTTAAAAAATTTCTAAAATATTTTTGACCGAAGCCTGATGTGGTGGTTATATTACCGTGAAGTTCCCGAATATGCTGAGTAAGAATTTGTTTTATAGTTAAACAGCGCTCTGAGTAAAACTTTTTTGCGGGCGGCCATTCAATAATTTTGAGACTTTCTATGTCCAGCTCATTCAGGGCTTTGGAAAGAAAAAACTGAAGATCAGAATTATTCGCGGTAAAACAGAATGAAAAATCTGATTTTTTATTGTCGCGGGTATAGAAATACTGGTCGCAATAGATTGATATAATTTTTGCTGAACTATTATTCTTCCGAATCACTTCGGAAAGGTAGTTCAAACAAGGTTCTAGTAAAATAATTGTTCTGCTGATTTCAAGTTTGTTGTTATGATAGAACTTAACCGCTTCTTTTCGCGGAGAGTATGCGGAATGCAGATAATTATTATTTATTTTTGCAGTTAAATCACCGTCACGGCTTTCTTCCGTTTCAATCATAAATCAGAGGCAATAAAATCCGCAATTTCTTTGTCCAGGTTTTCTTTTTTGAGATCCCAGTCCATAACTCGTACTATCGGAGACAACAGCATACTGTTCTTCTCGAACAAAGAAATAAGGCTGGCTTCCATCTGATGCTGAACGATGGAATTATCGTTGTTCAATCCGTCTGCAAAGCAGAGAAGAAGGCTACCGTTTCTGAATTTAATGATAAAACTGTCTTCAAAGAGCATTGAATTATACATCTTGTAGATGTCGTCCTCAATCCGGTGCCTGTCTATAGAATCATCCTTTTCAAGCAGAGAATTTATTATAGAATTATAATTAACGTAAACAAATTTTACGGATTCGGTTTTTTCTTTATCATTCTGATTGAAATATTCAGTTATAATATCAGCGGCATGTTTCGGGGTAACCGGTGCAGATACAGGCAGGGCTGGAAGTCTGCTGATTATTTTTGCTCGGCTGTTGAAAAATTTTTCAGAACATTTCCTGGTAAAGAATGAGGCGAAATCTATATACTGCATATTTGTACTGATTTTCAGGTTAAACATAATAAGCAGCCCGAAAATCTTATCATGATGACTGAAGATAAACATATCCAGATTATCGATAGTATCCCAAAGACGTTTTGATATGTAATCCTTCAAAAAATCCTTGGATACAGAAGGATGTATTGTAGTCCCGCTGAAAATCAGATTATGCTCTTTAAGAACATCGATGTTGATCCTGCAGCGTCTGAGCGTTGTTTCATCTATTGAAAGGGAAGAGAAGGGAGTAAAATAACCGGAGTCTGATTCGAAGGTCAGAAATATACCAGACTTTATTTTAAAAAAGTTAACAGCAAGTGAAAAAATTCCGGACGGTAGTTCAAGTCCGGATGTTAGTGATGCAATATTTTTACCTAAAAGTTCGAAATCAGGTTCCCAGCTTACATCATCTTCTTCGATATCACGCATGAAACCATCTGAGATATCATCGTCATCTTCTACAGCTTCAATATCCTCTAGGCCTTCATCAGATATTTCCATCAACTGCTCAGCCTCGGGCTCAGTATTAACTGGAAGGTCTTCAAGTTCAGTCAACGGCATTAATTCAGAGAGATCTACCGTGTTGGTTTCCAGCGGAGCTTCTGTTAAAGGCTGTTCCTCTAAAGGGTGGGATTCAGATGAATCAATTGAATTTTTTTTTTTTGTTCAGAAAGCCGGAGAACCTTCGAAAGAAGGCCTCCCGTGTAATTATTTTCACTCATTATGGTTTTAACCCCAATTCATCAAATAATTTTTTATATACGTCAAAATGTTCGGATTTTGCAAATTCTTCAATTTTATCGTCAGGAAGTGATTCAAGAAGATGGTCCATATACGATAAAACAGATTTAATTTCAGTTTTAAGTCCGTCAGGGAGAGTAGAAAGAGAATCATCAGCATCTTCGATTACTTCAGGTTCACTCTCAGTGGGTTGATTCTCGCCAAAAGCAATCGTTTCTCCGTCGAGCTCAATTTCATCAGTGACAGCTGATAACTCATTCTCAGAAGCAACTTCTTCAAGCACTAAATCATCATCGAAGGTAGGATCATCCATTGATACGCCTTCTTCCTCGACAGAGATATCGTCTAAAGAAGATGCATCGAATGTAAAATCATCTTCCAATGATAAACCGTCATTAACCGATTCTTCTTCCTCGGGGATATCGAGAGATATTTCGGTATCAAGTGATGGTGTACCCTCGCTTCCTGCATTTTCATCAAATGTTACGTCATCGAATGAAACCTCTTCATCAATAGACAGATCTTCAGAAAGTAAATCATCAACTGAAGTCTCATCTATGGATATATCTTCAAGATTGATTTCATCTTCAACAGATTCTTCCTCAATTGCAGGTATCTCTTCTTCCAATGACAGCTCTTCATCAAGAGTTAAGTCGTCAAGCGAGAGTTCATCTTCGGTAGATTCTTCCTCGAGAGAGAGTTCTTCCAGCTCTAGGGTATCTTCAGTTTCGTTTTCATCTACACTGAGTTCATCAAGTGATAGTTCATCTTCTAATGAGATGTCTTCGAGGACGAGTTCGTCCTCAGCAGGCTCTTCATCGAGTGAAATGTCTTCAAGGACGAGTTCGTCCTCAACGGGCTCTTCATCGAGTGAGATGTCTTC
>DMKD01000021.1 GCA_003454605.1 Spirochaeta sp.
AAAAAACTGCTGAAATGCAAATATTTATTATTGAAGTACTAAATTGTTTTTAATTTTTTTTGTGAATGACATGGTATCGACAATAGTTTTGTCAATATAATCGGCTCCGGAGTCAATCAGAATCTTCCGGTTCAATTTAGCACCCGCGCCCCCCGCCATTATTAAAGGGGGATTCTCCAACTGCCTCAGAGCGGAAATCAGTGAGCAGGCTGAATCTACATTCTCATTCATCGTGACGGAAATTAAAACTAAATTGATTGAAGATGAGGATATGTATTCCTGCAAAGTTCTTCCCGGAACAGACGACCCAAGATAATAACATTCCCAGCTGTCAATCTCGAGAAAACGGCTCAGCATTTTCAGCCCTATATTATGACCCTCGCCCGCTGAGGTTAATAGTGCTGCTTTAGCGACGGGGGTATCATTCACAGTAGCATAGCTTTGGAGGATAAACATCGCCTGGACTACAGTCATACTGAGTTGATGTTCCATGGCTTCATTATACCTTCCCTCCGCCCATCTTCTACCTGCCTCTGAAAGCGATGCCTCGAGGAGATCTATCAGAACCTGTTCTTCAGAGTATCCCGATTTATATAGAGAAATGATCATGTCTACAGCCTTCCTGCTGGAATTCAGAGCTTTATCCATGAACTCATCTCTCTTTGTACCGAGTATTGAAGGCTGGTAGCTGAACATGGATGGCGGGCGTTCAACAGCTTCTTCAGTGCTGAGTTCCCGGCCGAGAAGATTATCCATAGTTACATTGAATATATCGGCAAGCCTGATGAGTATTTCTTCATCGGGGAATCTTTGTCCGTTTTCATAATTCGCAATTGTTGTTTGACCGACACCAAGCATTTCAGCAAGGCTGCTCTGTGTCATCTTTTTCTGTCTTCGAAGTGTTTTTAACTGGAATTTAAGTCCGTTATAGCTACTCATGATCATAAAATAGCACAAAACGTGGTAAAAGTAAAGAAAAAGATAATATAAAGCTTGATTAACACAAAAAGTGGTATTATTATATAAATAAGAGTAAAAAAAGGAGAGATGAATGAAATCAAGAAGAATAATTTTAATTGTTATAATAATAATGCTGGCAGCAGCTGTATCTTTTTTTCTATTAAGACCGGATACCTCTGATGAAAATTCTGCAGCATCTCTATATGTTCCCGAAGAACCTGCAATAGCAGTAGAAGCCGCCAGAGCCGAAATGGGAATGGTTATTCCTTCAATTCAATCATCAGGCTTGATAAGAGGCAGCAATGAAGCCGTGATAATTTCAGAGACCAGGGGGGTAATTGTTGAAGTTTACAGTAAGATAGGAGCTTTTATTAATGAAGGAGATCCAATATTAAGTGTAGACAGCAATGTGGCAGAATTATCAATGTATCAGTCAGAGCAGCAGTTTCGAAGCGCGGAGATAGATTATGCATCGGTTAAAAGAGCCTATGATCGCGATTCAGCAAGTGAAGCTGAAATGCTCAGGGCTAAGAGTCAACTGGCAGGAGCCGAGGCTGCTTATAAGGATTCAGTAAAAAGATTTGAGAACTCTACCGTTAAAGCGCCTTTTTCCGGTTTCCTCGCAGATTTAGAGAGCAGTCTCAGTCAGGGGAATTATATTAATGAAGGGACAAGAATCGGCAAGGTTATAGACCTTTCAAGTGTCAGAGTTGATCTTTTTCTCGGAGATGATGAGGTCAGCAAGATTAAAACTGGAGATCCTGTATTGATAGAGGCTATTGGAAACACCCTTGATGGAAAAGTATCCGCAATTGCCCTGTCAAGCGACAGAGCTACCGGCAGTTTCAGGGTCATCGTTGAGGCTGTAAATCCATATGGAGTTGAGATGCGTTCCGGTTTCTCAGCCGATGTCCGGATAATGAGCTCTGATAGAACTGAAACTATCATTGTTCCCAGTTCAGCGGTATTCAATGTGGGTGGAGATGACTGGGTTTACGTTGTCAAAGATGATACAGCGTTGTTACGAAGGGTTGAAAGAGGTCTTGTCTCCGGAAATAGACAGGAAATTCTTGAAGGCCTGGTCCCCGGTGAAACCGTATTGACAACCGGTTTTAAAAGTATGAGTGATGGTGCAGCTGTGATTCCTAGCTATGTTGATTCGGCTGGAGGTGCACAATGACAATTGGTAAATTTTCAGTATCAAACAATGTGCTGCTGACAATATTAATGGTCACGCTCCTGATCTTGGGAGCCTTCAGCATGCTTCAGCTTCCACGAGAGCAGTTTTCCGAAGTGCCATTCTACTGGGCTAACATCATAGTTCCCTATCCGGGTGTAGCCGCTGAAGATGTAGAATCTTCTATTACAGTAAAGGTCGAAAACGAGATGAATGGTCTCAATGACCTTGAACGAATCCAATCTGTAAGCAGTGAAGGTCTCAGCGTAGTCAGGGTTGAATTTGATGACGGCATAAACGACCAGCAGTTCAGAACCCTTTTTCAGGATGTTCAGACCCGCCTTTCAAGAGTTGATCTTCCCGAAGGAGCTCTTACACCACTTGTTGATGATTTTTCATCATCAGATTTTCTTCCGGTCGTAGAGGCTGTAATCTATGGAGATGTAGATTACAGTACTCTCGTTGCAGCAGCAGCGGATCTGTCGGCTCAGATTGAAAACGTCACTGATGTTTCGGGCATTGAGGCGGTTGGTGAGCGGGAAAGAAAGATATTCATCAAGGCTGAGAAATCACGTATGGAAGCCTACGGAATCTCATTAAATGAGATTATCAGGGCGGTCCAGAATAATACAGGCAACTTTCCAGGCGGAAGCTTTTCTGATGCCGATAGAGAATACTTTTTAAGAACAATAGGCGAGGTCAAAGACTCCAGTGACCTTTCAAATCTTATTGTCAGAAGAACTTCTGATACCGGCTCTCTAAGGATTGCCGATGTTGCAGAAGTCGTTGAGGAATATGAAAGAAACGGAGACTATGCACGCTATAATTCAGAGAAAGCCGTCATTCTCCGTGTAGCCAAGGTTCCGAGGGGAAACTCAGTAACCGTAGCTGACGGAGTTAAATCCATTGTATCAGCAGTTGACACCGGCAAGTACCCTGGTGTCAGTTTTGCAATTCAGAATGATTCGACCATACAGATTAGCGACAGTATCGGCGTTCTCCTCAATAACGCTCTGCTTGGTTTGCTTCTTCTCGTCATCATTCTATTCTTTTTTATAGGGCTTAGAAATGCTCTGATGACAGCAATAGGAATCCCAGTAACCTTTGCAATTACATTCATAATACTTGATTACTTTGGAGAAACATTTAACACTAACACTCTCTTCGGGCTTGTTCTGGTCTTAGGCCTTGTCGTCGATCATGCTATTGTAATTATTGAAAACAGTTATAGGATGCAGCAGACCGGCCTCTCAAGACGGGATGCAGCGGTTAAGGGTGTAAATCAGGTTGTTGTTCCAATTATAGCGGCTACAGCGACAACAATAGCAGCCTTCCTTCCCTTGATGCTTCTTCCGGGAACGATAGGCAAGTTCCTGAGAGTGATTCCTTTGACGGTATCTATAGCACTTGCTGCATCAACCTTTGAAGCTATATTTTTTATTCCAAGTCATTATTCAGAATGGCCGGGAGGATTGAAACCCCAAAAAAAAGATTGGTTCGCATCTTTTAAAAAAGTTTATCAGAAATTTATCACAGCTGCTTATAACAGAAAGAAAACAGTTCTTCTCGGTTTTTCTGTATTCCTGATTGGTTCATTATCACTCGTTCCCTTTCTTGGGCAGGACCTGTTCAGCGCAGAAGATTTCACATTGTTTTATATCGACATTGAGATGGCTCCGGGAACCACCCTTGAGAAAACTACAGCAGTCGTAACCGAAATCGAAAAGAAGATCGAACCATCTATAGGTAACGGAGAGATAGTTTCTATTACCTCCAGCGTAGGCTTTGCAGGAGGAAGTTCCGGCAATTCTACAGGGAACAATATTGCACAGATAGTTGTAGATCTTGCTGAACGAAAAGAAGGGCGAACGCGTTCTATAGCCAGAATCATGGATGATGCAAGGGGCGTCGTACTCGAAATCCCCGGACCTGAGCAGGTTCTGTTTAGGAAGGCTACAAACGGTCCGCCCGTTGAACAGGCATTCAACATCAGGCTTGAAGGTGATAACTATCAGAATCTGGAAAGGGTTTCATCCCTGCTTCAGCAGCGTCTGCGGGAGTCGGATAATCTTATCAATGTAAAGGATAACCTGGAGGTAGGTAAACCGGAGGTCAGACTCGTAATCAACGGTGAGCGTGCTACAGCTTTAGGCCTTTCAGCCTTTGAAATAGGTAATTTTGTCCGAGCATCATTTGACGGTATTACTGCTACTACTATCTTTAAAAATAATGAAGAGGAAGACGTTGTAGTAAAATATGATCTCGACGCTGATTCCCGGTTTGAGACTATCAGTCAAATGAAGATCCCTACAGCAGATGGAAGACTTATACCCTTCAGCGCTGTAGGAAGCCTCATTCAGGATACAGGTGTTGCATCAATAAAGAGGGTAGACGGAAAGAGGGAAATTACTATTTCGGCCGATGCCTATGATGATGCTTTCGTTCCTGAGACAAATGATGATATAAAAAACTATTTTAACTCTCAGCTGAAACCTGTATATGGAGATGTTAATCTCAAGGTAGGCGGAGAATTCGCAGAATTATCAAACCTGATAATTCAGATCTTAAGACTTTTTCTGATTGGTGGATTTTTAATCTATCTCATCCTCGGTGCGCAGTTTAAATCTTTTACACAGCCTTTGATAATTATGCTTACGGTACCTTTTTCATTCGCAGGAGTTATTCTATACCTTGCTGTGTCAGGGACTCCATTTTCCACTACAGTTCTATATGCTGCTGTAGCACTTGCAGGAATTGCTGTGAATGACTCTATCGTACTGGTAAGTTTTATCAATGAATTGAAAGCTGAGGGCCGCAAGACGGCGGAAGCTGTAATTGAGGCTGCATCAACCAGGCTTAGACCGATAATATTGACCTCAGTTACAACTATAGCCGGACTTCTTCCGACTGCTGTCGGAATTGGAGGACGCTCTGTTGTCTGGCAGCCGATGGCTACAACGATAGTATTCGGACTAATCTTCTCAACAGTCACAGCGCTGATCTTTATACCGGCGCTCTACGGTACACTCTATGGAGGTAAAAAATGAGAATCAAAACTAACAGCATACTAATAATGATTTTTATCATTTTGATAATCCCGGCACTGCAGGTAGCAGCTGAACAACTGAAACTGAGTGAACTTGTTCGCAATGCACTGGATGAGAATATTGATATTCTTTCCTCTTCTCTTGATGTGGAGGCTGAACGCTTAAGGTATGAATCTGCAAAATCAGGTAATCTCCCGTCACTCGGATTCACAACTGATTCAGGCAATAACACCCTCTATTCGTTTTCAAGGGGTGATGAAGTCTCATTGACAAATTTTCCCCCGGAGTCGGAGCTCTATACCCGTCATAAAGTAGGCGGGGGATTGAGTCTGGGAGTAAATATTCCTACCGGTGGTTCATTGAGCCTTACGGGAGCGGGAAGTTTGGGGTTCTCACTGGCTGACTCAGCTGATGAGTGGAACTACATTGTTAACCCTGCCTTATCACTCTACTTCAGGCAACCTCTTTTTACAGACCGATTGACCGGTTCTCCGATTCGATTCGACAGCATGAATCTGGCGGATGAGTTTGCCGGACTTGCCCTAGTTCAATCGGAAATAGCGAGTACTTCGATAGAAAATAATCTGATAATAGCGATATTGAGAACGTCTCTGGTTCTTAATAATCTTCGAAATACCTATGAACTTCTTACCGATCGTCTCGACCTAGCTCAACGGCGTTTAGAGTTGGCATTTGAAGATGAAGCAGCCGGTCGATTAAACAGTCTGGATAGACTAGCCGAGGAACTTCTGATTAGGCGTCAGCAGGAAGCCTTGATTGAACTGGAATTCCAGATTGAATCAGCAGAATTAGATTTACAGCAGTTAAGCGGTGTTGATAATATTAATAGAAAAACCATAAACCTTAATCTGGATTCCATCCGCTCTGCTATGGATGTGGACCCGTTAAACAATTTCAATGTAGCATCCTCCGAAGCTGCCAGGCGCAGCCTAGAGCTGGCCGGAACGGTGGTTCCCAGTGGAAATGAGCCGGTTGTTGAGGTTTCAGGTCTTATAAGAAGAGCAGATCAGGATGAAGCAGGAACTATCTCTGATGCTTTCAATGATGCAGGTTCTTCTGAAATGAATATAAGCCTGTCTATGGCTGTTTCTTTTGATATCGTTGACTGGGGACAGGCAGCCGAACAAAGAGAAGCAGAACAGGCCTCCCTGCTTGCTGCCGGTAAACGCCTGGAAGCAGCTGAGTACAATGCGAGGCTTCAGACCTTGTCGGCGATGAGAAACCTGGAGCTGATTGAAGAAAAATTCGTACTCCTGCAAAGGGGCTATGAATATGATGAGTCACTGCTTGAGCGTGAGCAGGTTCGATTTGAGGCAGGATTAACCTCAGAGCTGGCACTCGAAACCATTAAACTGGATCGTAAAGAACGTGAATACCAGATAATGCAGCTGAATGATGAAAAATCTCTTGCGCTGTTTGAACTTTACAACAGCGGAGGAATAGAGCTTAAACAGCTTTTCTAATAAATGTATGAGCCGTATTATCGGTGATACATATTATAAATAATATTTTTAGGAGTAAAAAATGAAAAAGATATTTTTAGTTTTAGTTTTAGCAGTAATCGCTTTATCAGCCTTTGCTGAAGGTTCATTGATTAACAATGAAGATTCTCCGGTTCAATTTTTTCTGGAGTCCGAACTTGGTGTTGTAGGTATTCCCTATCATACTATCCGTATTGGTGAAGCCGATACTGCGAGCACATTCGATTTTGTTAAAGAGGGCGGGCAGGAAATCCTGTATAAATTTGAGCGCTTTAATCTGGGGATGACTATCGCTGACCAGCATCGGGTCTCTTTCCTGTATCAGCCTCTTGAGCTTGTCACAGAAACCGTGTTTGCAGCAGATAGAATTATAGACGGGGTTACTTTCACAGCAGGAACACCCATGGAAGTTTCATACGGCTTCCCCTTCTACAGAATCACATATGGTTATGATTTTTTTGAGGATGATAATGCAGATCTTGGTATAGGTGCAGCTTTGCAGCTGAGAAATGCCTCTATAGTATTCAAGCAGCTTGATGGTGCGCAGATGACAGTCAGTCAGAATCTGGGGCCGGTGCCTGCAATATATCTATTCGGTAAATATAACTTTAACAGTGGATTTTTCCTCAGCACAGACATTACAGGATTGTATGCATCATCAGCTATAATCAATGGGGCTGATTTTGAGTTTGAAGGATCGATTCTTGATGCTTCAGTACGAAGCGGTTATACGCTTAAGAATAATATTGACCTCTTTCTTAATCTGAGATTCCTGGGCGGTTCAGCTGCAGGAACAAGTGAGTATGCCAGAGATAACTGGACAGACAGTACGGAAGCTACAACCGCCAACTATCTGGCTACTACATCGCTTACCTTTGGATTGACTGTTAAATAGATTCTCCAAACATAAATTTAAGGGGTTGTCCAATAGAAATTGGATGGCCCCTTTTTACTTGTTTTAAGTTCTTCTATATGGTTTTATATAGTTATGGAATTATTACAGGTCATAACAATACAGGAACTCAGGCAGCTGCTTGATGAACAATTCTCCTCCTATAAACTCAATACAGAAATTGTCTCTATTGATAAAGCCGCCGGTCGCTATCTTGCGGTTGATACAGCATCTGCCGTTACAGTGCCGTCGTTCAGACGCTCTACCAAAGACGGTTATGCGCTCAGGTCAGTCGATGTCTCTGGCGCATCAGAAACCCTCCCGGCCTTTCTGAAGCTGCTTGGTGAAGTCCGAATGGGCTACCCCGCAGAAGTTGAAATAAAACCGGGTGAGACTGTCTATGTCCCTACAGGCGGAATGGTACCAGACGGTGCTGATGCTGTCGTGATGATAGAATATGTAGAAAAACTGACCGATGATGAAATATCAATCTATCGTCCTGCCGCGGCAAGGGAAAATGTCATTGCGGTCGGTGATGATATACAGTCCGGAGCTCTAGTGCTGAAAAAGGGCAAGCGGCTTAAGGCTGCAGATTTGGGCGTGCTCACATCGATAGGTCTGACCGAGGTGGAGGTTTTTATGCAGCCCCTTGTCTCGGTGCTGTCTACAGGTGACGAGATAACAGGACCTGGGGAAGATGTCCGGCTCGGCCAGATCCGGGATATCAATACCTATACTATCGCCGCCGCCGCCGAAGAGCTGGGATGCAGAGTGATAAACCGAATGGTTGTAGCCGACGATGAGAAGCTGCTTCGGGAAAGCCTTGTAAAATGTCATGATGAGTCTGATTTGGTGCTCCTCTCAGGCGGTTCATCGGTCGGCGTAAAGGATTATTCTCAGAAGGTCATTGCCTCGCTGGGCGAACCGGGCGTGCTCTGTCATGGAATAGCTTTTAAACCGGGAAAGCCCACCATTGTGGCTAATGCCGGCGGCAAGCCGGTAATAGGCCTGCCGGGGCATCCTGTATCGGCTTTGATGGTCTTTAGCATAGTCGGAGAGCATCTTATCAACCTTATGAACGGTGCAACGCAGCGGATTGAAAGCTGGGTAGAGGCTGTCCTTACCGAGAACGTGAATGGCGCTCCGGGCCGGGAGGCCTGGCAGATGGTTGA
>DMKD01000333.1 GCA_003454605.1 Spirochaeta sp.
CTCTTCGGCGGAGGTCATGTTATCGAGAAACTCGTGGCAGGCGAAGAGGTTCAGCTCTTTGCCCTGTCTTACGGTACCGACGAGTATCCGCTTAAGGAGCTGCGCACCTATTTCACTATCAATGATCTGAATCAGGCCGTCATGACAAACCCACGAAACTGTTATCAGAACTACAATGTCGCTATAAACTGTTCCGATAAGGCTATTCACACATACCTCGGCAAACTTAATCCGAACATGAAAAATCTCACCTACAGCTCGGCGGGCCAGCTCTCACCGCTGCTCAACGATCCTTATTACAAGACTATCGGCGTCGGTTCAAGCGTCTGGCTTGCCGGAGCCCATGGCCATGTATACTCCGAAGGGACTCAGCATGCCTCGGCCTGCGACCGCGGGGATAACGGAGTACCGACCGAAGGTGCAGGAACCCTGGCACTGACGGGTGACATGAAAAAAATGATTCCCGAGTTTGTCCGTGGGGTAAGTTTCAAAGGATACGGTGTATCATTGGCACTGGGAGTCGGCATCCCCATTCCCATACTCAACAAAGATATACTCAAAGGCTGCACAGTGCGCGACAGTGAAATATTTGCACCTGTTATAGACTACTCGTCGGTTTATCCTGAACGCGGCTCAGATGTCCTTGCAAAACTGTCGTATGAGCAGCTTCGCAGCGGTGAGGTTGAAATCAACGGCAAAAAGATTCTGTCGGCCTCTCTATCATCCTACTCGAAGGCTCTCAAGATTGCCGAAATGCTCAAGGCCGAAATAAGGCAGGGAGACTTCCTGCTTTCCAAACCATACCTGCAGCTTCCTGCCGATCAGGGAATGAAACCGCTTAATATCAGAGACCGGGGAGGCAAAGCATGAGCACGATAACTAAAAGAGTACTTCTTACATTTTCAGGATCAATTTCAGGTAAACCCATAGTATCGGAACTCGTACGAAAATATGATCTTGAGATAAATATATACCGTGCAAGCATTACACCGAATGCTGAAGGTCACATGGCAATTGACGTAACAGGTGAAGAGGATATGGTAACCAACGGCCTGAAGTTCATTGAAAAAAATGATGTAAACGTAAGCCGAACAATGAACAGCCTGGCATGGAACGAGGAAAAATGCGTCAGCTGCGGTAACTGTCTCAGTCACTGTCCGACCGAAGCCCTTTATATTGCGAATGAAGCAAGCCGCGAGGTCAGGTTCGACGGCGAAAAATGTATAGCCTGTATGAGCTGCGTACGCAACTGCCCCTTCGGTGCCTGCACCTCATTATTCTGACAGGCTGAAGGAAATGCGTAGGTTCAGAACATTCACATACAGGGATGCCTCCTATAGAATATCCCCTGCTGGACCTGAAAGCCTCTATAATACAATTACCTCTCACATCGTAGAGATCAGAGAAGAACTCGAAGCTTATATAAAAACACAGCCTGATTTTCTTACAAGCCTTGAACCGGTCTCAGTTCCTGAGACGGCTCCGGAATCCGCCTCAGTGATGGCCGCGGCAGCGAAGCTCACAGGTACGGGTCCAATGGCCGCAGTAGCAGGCACAACAGCCCAGCTTGCCGCCCTCCGCACCGAATCCGGCCTTTCCGCCTCAGACAGCAGCACAGAAATCATCATCGAAAACGGCGGCGACATCTTCATTCTCCCCGGACACGGCACGGAGATAACGCCGGTAGTCACAGGCATCTTCAGCGGTCTTGATTCACGCTTCAGCAGTCTTGCACTCAAGGTTATCCCCTCCCCCGGCGGAACCGCCATATGCTCATCGTCAAGCCGCATGGGTCACTCTCTCAGCTTCGGCGACTGTGATCTGTGTACAGTTGTCTCCGACAACGCAGCCCTGGCTGATGCAGCAGCAACCCTGGGCGGCAATCTCGTGAAAACCGAAGCTGACCTGGGCCCTGCAGCCGGGCACATTGCTGCAATCAGGGGTGTAACCGGCGTGCTTTTAATCAAAAACAAGAAGATTTCAATAGCCGGCAAAATGCCGGAACTCGTGCGGCATAGAGATCCAGCGGGGCTAAATAAAATAACAGGAACATATTTTCTGTAAAAGGTCGATAATAGAACAATGGGTAAGATGAAGAATGCGGATTCCGCGAAAACAAGAGAAAAAATAATCAGTACGGCAGCATTTCTGATTACAAAGCAGGGGGCCGAAAACACAAGCCTCTCCGATATAGCACGTGAAAGCGGCATAAGCAAGGGCACTCTCTATTATTACTATCCTACAAAATCTGAGCTTCTGTTTGAAATCACCAACCGTCACATGAAACGCCTGAGTGAAGACATCATATACTGGGTCGGCAACATGAGCGAAGACCTCCCGCCTGAAAAGATTCTGCAGGCAGTCTACAGGCTGCTCACCCGGGCAAGCAGACGCGGCCGCCTGCACCTGTATCTGATATATGATGGAATATCAGGGGACGAAGCGGCACAGGTTCGTGTACGCACAATCTATCAGCAGTGGAAAGAGACAGTGAAAGATGGATTGGGCAAGATGCTTGGCGGCGATACTGATAAAGACATACTCGCCGAACTGATCCTTGCCTGCCTCGACGGCATCTTCATCCAGGCAAGCCTGGGCATCAAAGACATTCCAATCAACGAGATGACAAGGCACATTCTGAGATAAAACGGATTCATGATATCCCCGACTTATATCCTTGATTATAGCCAGCCGTAAATGACAGTTAACACAAGAGTGTAGCCAATTAGAATATAGAACCACTTGCCTGCAAATTTTGGCGTCTTTATTGTCGCCAGGTTGAACACGGACATTCCGACCATTAATATATAAAGGATAATTGAAAAATATTGCTGCTGAAATAATCTCTCAAATAAAAACACAAAGGCTAATATTATAACATTATTGTCCAGGGCTAATCCCATATAAGTTTTACTGTCAACCAGCCCGAAAACATTGAAATAAGCCAATCTTATTACACTGACCGCAGCAATAATAAATGCACCCGGAAGAAACCATGGATTAAACCTGCCGTAGCTTAGAAGAAAGATTGCCGGAAATACTCCGAAACTCACAACATCAATCAATGAATCCAGCTGTCCGCCATAAGATCTGTGGTCATCTGTACGACCCTTTATTTTTCGGGCAATAATACCGTCAGCCCAGTCGAATACTACGGCCCACATCACACCAATTAAAGCAAAAGTAAATTTTCCAGCTATTGCAAAGTAAATTCCTAAAACAGCACTTAACAAACCAAGAAGCGAACAGATATTGGGAGGATCTTTTATAAAAGATATCATAGATGGGTTGGTAGATTCTTTTTGATTATTTTTATCTTTCATTCTTTATTCTACCTCCGCATCTGCCGACATTACATCAATCAATGCCTTAACCAGGCTGCAATTCTCAATTTCCGTGCGGCTTGCAATTCTGAGATATCGGTCAGCCTCAGGCTGAGTTTTACCGGCACAATCCTTGATAAAAATATTGTGTTTTACAAATAATTTCTTTGCAATTACGGGACCGCTGTCACCATCATCGGGTACTCTGCAGAAAATATAGTTTGCATCGGGTTTAAAAACAATCATTCCTTCAATTTCTGACAGTTTCTCATATAATCTGTCTCTGTCAATTCTGACCTGTTTGCAACTTTCAAAAAATTCATTTTTGTAATTCGGCAGCTGCCGCAAAAATTCTTCTGCAAATCCATTAATATTCCAGATATGCACACCATCTCTGACTGCCTCGGCAAAATCTTTATTTGCAGTCATTAAATAACCCAAACGTAATCCGCAGATACCGTAGGCTTTACTTAGACTTTTAAAAATTGCCAGATTGGGATATCTATCGATATCCTTCTCAAGACTTGCCTGCTCTGGGTTTTCAGCAAAATCAAGGAAAGATTCATCAACAATCAACATACAGTCATGATCTTCGAGTTTTTCAGCAAGTCTGATTACATCTGTTTTAGAAACCAGGATGGATGTGGGGTTATTTGGAGAAACGACGACTGCAATATCAGCCTTTACTCTTATCGCCTCATCTGCGAATTTATCGACATCTAATTGAAAAGATGGAAACTCAAGAGGAAACTCAACAACCTGTCCGGATGGAGCAGCATTTGCATATTCATTAAAAGAAGGAACTGGAATTATTAACTTACCGGCAATCTTACCCGAAACAATTTTAATTAATTCTGCCGCCCCATTTCCTACTACAATGCGATCCGCCGGTTGATCAATTATTGTACCTACTAATTCTGCAAGCTCTGTCTGCGCAACCGGATAATTAAGGACTATACTATGAATTTGATCCTTGAAATTTGTAAAAATTTCTTCGGGAGGAAAATAAAGGTTATATAGATAGGCATGATCAACAAAATTATATCGGTAGTAACCNNCCATGCTGATGTAATAAATAATCATATTTCTCTGATTGTGATTTGAATTTATTTTGCGACATTTAAATACCCATCGTATTCTTTGCCACTGCTGCAACAGTCAAAACTCTGATTGGGTTCTTCTTTGGTTTCTGAATCCTGTGAGTTTCCTGATCAAAGAGTTTTTCTGCTTCTGCAAGATCT
>DMKD01000221.1 GCA_003454605.1 Spirochaeta sp.
GGTTCGAGTTTTCTGAAAAACAGGCTCAGGCCATTCTCGATTTGAGACTGCAGAAACTGACCAGCCTGGAAACCCAGAAAATTCTTGATGAACTGGAAGAAATCCGGAGAACCATTGCCTATCTGGAAGATATGCTGGCAAACGAATACAAAATACTCAGTGTTATTAAAGAAGAAACCTTGGAAATTTCCGAAAAGTACGGAACCGACAGAGCAACGGAAATTAACCCGGAGGAAGTAATACAGGTAAATATTGAAGATCTGATTGCAGAAGAAGACATGATAGTGGTGATTTCCAACAGAGGTTTTGTTAAACGAATCGCTACCAGTGAATACAGGGAACAGAGCCGGGGTGGTAAGGGCGCTAAAACAAGCGACTTAAAAGAAGATGATTTCATCAAGCATGTCTTTTTGGCTTCTACTCACAGCTATATCCTTTTTGTTACTTCAGCCGGTAAGGCGTATTGGATTAAAGTTTTTGAAATTCCCGAAGGCTCCAGAACCAGCCGGGGAAAACATCTGAGAACCATCTTTGAGTTTGAAAAGGATGAAGATATTACAGCCATGGTGCCTTTGGTAGAGTTTGATGAAGTGACATCACTCTTCATGGCCACAAAACAGGGTGTTGTAAAAAGAGTGGCCACGTACGCATTCCGAAATGCCAGAACCCGGGGAATTATTGCTATCAATCTGGATGAAGGGGACAGGCTGGTAACGGCTACCCTGGTAAACGGAGAGGAAGATGTCTTTCTAACGACCAGAAACGGTAAAGGCCTCAGATTCCCCGAAGAGAAGGTTCGGCGGATGGGCCGGGATTCCAGGGGTGTCCGGGGTATCCGGTTAGCCGGAGACGATGAGCTGATCGGGGTTTGCCCGGTCCGGGAAGATGAAACGATGCTTCTGGTTTCTGAAAAGGGTTATGGGAAACGGACCAGCTTTGGTGAGTTCTCTCCACACGGAAGAGGTACCGCTGGGCAGAAGGCCTACACTTCTAATGGGCGAACCGGAGTTCTTGTTGCTGCCCTGGCAGTCAATGAAGATGACAGCTGTATTGGAATAACGGCAAACGGGAAAGCCCTTCGCTTTGCTGTGGGTCAGGTTTCCAGGATGGGAAGAGCGGCATTCGGTGTCCGTATCCTGCATATGTCCGGTGATGATTCAGTAATCGGTATTGCCCGGCAGCCCTTTGAAGATGAGGAAGAAGCTGTAGAGCCTGAACAGAAAGAGGAAGAGGACACAAAGGTGGCTAATGAAGCACTGAACGCTGAGTCGGATGCTGTTACCGAAGTAACAAACGACGAAAAGAATGACGACGGCCTGGAAATCTATTAAGAAATAATAATTTTAACTATGCCCCATGTTTCACGTGAAACATGGGTTAAAACCCCGAGATAAGTTCTAAGGTTTAGTATCATTCATCTTGTTGAGTGTTTCACGTGAAACACAAGTTGTGGATACCTTGTGGAAGATTTTCAAACCTAACGGTTAATTTTGATCTATTGCTGAACACCAAAGCACAATTATTCAACCAGACCGAATAATTGCATATAGTACAAGTATTTACAGCATATATAGGCTTAATGATGAAAGTGATAAATGCTTACAGTATAGAAGGATAGAATAAACAGGGTGTGGATAAATTGTTTATAAAGATCTAAATTTCTGTATAGTGGTATTGTGAGTTAAAGACCTGTATTAGCCCTGAACCGGTCAATAGCTTTTGAATAACTATCAACCAGATCGGTTTTTTCCTTATCTGTAAGAAAGCAACCGCCAATTGATTTCATATTTGAACTTATCAGATCTTCAACGCTCCACCCGAAGTTGGAAACGGCTTTCTCATAATCATCAACCAGGAGGGAATCCTGGATTGTAGGATCGTCAGAGGCTAGGGTAATTGGAACTCCAGCCTCGGTGAGAGGTTTAATAGGGTGGGTTTTTTCGTCCTTCCATGCCCCGGTCTGATAATTACTGGTGATGCACTGAGCCAGGAAGATGTTTTTTTCTTTTAATACGGCCTGGAGCTTTTTATCGTTGATGGCGGCAACACCATGACCGATGCGGTCTGTATGCAGCTGATCGATGGATACCCACATGTTTTTTGAGTCGGTAACTTCACCGGCATGAATATCAATCTTGAAAAGCCCGTCTTTCTTAATGACATCAAAAAATTCAGGAAACATTTCAGGAGGATAATTAATCTCATCACCGGCCAGATCGATTCCCACAACTCCGGTGAGATCGATATCAAGGAGATCTTTGTAGGTTTTAAGCATTTCAGAGGCTGTTTGGACACTTCGGTTGAAGGTGAGCAGATAACGGATTCCCATATTATTTTCTGCTGCTGCGGCGTTTGACGAATCAATAATGGTTCTAGTTACATCGTTTGGATTCAAGCCGGTCAGTTCTGTAAAATGCAGGGGGTTAAAGCGTAATTCAATGTAATGCAGGCTTTCGTCAGCAAAAGATTTTACAGAATCATATGCAATTCCGGCTACGTCCTCGATGGATTTGTACCAGAATTTTTTAAACTTACTCAGAAAAAGAAGAAAATCAGGTTCATGGTTCTTCGGGAACTGAAATGCCTTCTTAAAAGACTCCAGATTTCCGGGAACATCAAGATCGTTTTTCTGCGCCATTCGAAAAAGCGATTCAATTGGATAGGTGCCCTCAAGATGCCTGTGAACTTCAATTTTCGGTAAAGCCTGAAGAATATTTCTATCCGGCCGGATATTTTTTATTTCTTTATGATCTGCGAGTCCCATGTACAACCCCTGGTTTACCCTTTAAGTCTGCCAACGTAAGCGAATGAACGATTAAATTGACTCGCCGTTACTATTATTAGTAAACCATTTTAAACGGAAAACAATAATTTTTTCTATTATCGGCTGATCAGGTCTAAAGCGTTACTTCAGGGTTGACATCAATTTCAGTCTTTTTATTCCTGCTCA
>DMKD01000396.1:0-241 GCA_003454605.1 Spirochaeta sp.
TCATCGGGGAGGTGGGGAATTGATTCGAGTCTTCCGCCGATAAGCCATGTGATCAGGACGAGAACTGTGCTGATCACTATTGAGAATATAAAAACTCTGTTTACATCGATTTTTTTATCCATTTTTATCCATATCCCGTTTAAGATTTTCTTGGACTAAGTTTACTACCGGTATATAAGATGAGCAACAAGATTTTTGACACAATGGCTGTGGATTATCTTGAGTAATACTCAATGACTGC
>DMKD01000396.1:312-4710 GCA_003454605.1 Spirochaeta sp.
TTTATCCATGTCAACATTCAGCCAGGGGCTGCTGACAGAATTGGAACGCTTTTGTAGATCTCTTATAATTGTCCTGATATTTTCCTTAGCGCGAACAGTGATTATATCGCCTGCCTTCAGCATCATTGAAGGAATATCAGCCTTCAGACCATTGACTCTGAAAGAGCCGTGATTAACCAACTGTCTTGACTGTTCTCTTGAAACAGCCCACCCCATACGATAGATAATATTATCAAGTCTAGATTCAAGCAGCTGAATGAAAATCTCACCAGTAACCCCAGCCATCTTTTTTGCCTTAAAGAATGTATTTCTGAATTGTTTTTCTGATAAACCGTAGCAGTATCTAATCTTCTGTTTTTCAAAAAGTTGTGCTCCATAATCAGAGACCTTTTTATAGCTTTTTTTGCCGGCGGTTTTTCCAGGTCCGTTTGGTTTACGTTTTAGTATTTTATCAAACTTCGAATTCCCGAATACATTGACCCCGAGTTTTCTTGTTATTTTTCCCCTTGGGGCTTTTTTGTACGGCATAATTGCCTCCCTATATACCTAATTAATAAATTATTAGGAGGTGCTAACAATATTTTATATGACAAATATAGTCAAGATATATGAATGCAGTAACAGAATATTACAGCTGCACGCTGTATTTGTTTTTAAGCGAACATCAGCAGACTGGCCGCCATGACTGCCATGCCTGCGATTAATCCGCCGATGGCAATGTGATGCTCGCCGTATTCTTCAGCTGTCGGCAGCAGTTCATCAAGAGAAATATAGACCATTATTCCTGCTACACCGGCAAATATCAGACCGAAGGTCGCCTCGTTGAATATTCTACGCAGTAGGAAGTAGCCCACAAGTGCACCTACAGGTTCTGCAAAGCCTGAAAGAAAGGAATACCAGAACGCTTTTTTCCTGCTCTTTGTGGCATAGAAAATTGGTGCAGATACAGCGATTCCTTCGGGAATGTTGTGAATTGCTATTGCTACGGCAATACTAATACCGAGGGTCGGGTCGGTGAGCGCGCCCATGAAGGTTGCAAGACCTTCGGGGAAATTGTGTATACCGATTGCCAGGGCAGAGAACAGCCCCATTCTCATCAGTTTTGTGTCCTGGCCGTTTGACTCTCCGCTGTGAGAAATATTTTTTATTTCATGCGGATTTTCGTGAGATGGAATAAGCTTATCAATTATTGCGATAATTCCTATTCCGATGAAAAATGCTATGGTTGTATACACATAACCGGGTTTAGCTCCGTAATAAGCTGATAATGCATCCTTTGCTTTAATAAATATTTCAACCATAGAAACATAGATCATCACGCCTGCTGAAAAACCCAATGCTCCGGCAAGGAATTTCGGATTGAATTTCTTTGACATGAAGGCCATGATGCTGCCGACACCTGTAGCTATTCCGGCAAATATTGTGAGTCCCAGTGCAAACCAAACGTTTCCTGCTTCCATATTAGTCTCCAATAATAAACTTAGGATAAACTAATGGTATTTACTTTTATAAAATAAGTCAATCAAAAGAGTATACTATTCGATATTAATTGTAAGCAGTTTTTTACTCCTATAATTATAGAAATTAAACAGGGGAGCAATACGGTTAAGATGCCGGTGGTTTTCAAATTGCCTTTGCTGTTGAATTGGCCTAGGTTGTTCTAGTCTCTAGTAAGTCACAAAAGGATTAGGATTATCATCCTTTATCTTCACCCCGGCAGATACAAAAGGATTTGTAATAGTCTCTGTCGGCGCTGCATTTTCCGGAGTCAGTTTAATCATCCTGCTTCGGGATGCTGCTGTCGGTAATGCATTTTTTCCGCTTTGCTCAGTTTGATTCATAGTTATTACTATATTGGAATTTCCAAAAATACTTGAATGAGAATAATAATCATCGTAATGGTCTATGCTGACATTATATCTGACTGACCTGGTACTTGGATCGTCGATATATCTGAGACCGAATGAAACATATTTCGTCCAGTCAATAATTGAAAGTTTGAAGGTTCTGCCTGCTTCTCCAGAAAAAATACGACAGGGTATAAAAAATCTAAAAACTGTATTTTCCGCTACTTTGTGTACAGAGAAATTCTTTATTTCGGAGGGGATATAGACAGTATCGGCAATATCAAGATAGGTGTAATAGTGGTAATTTATTATGTTATCAAACAACTCAGCTCGCACAGTTTTTGTCTCTTTCTCATCGAAAATGCCGTTATTGTCTTTATCGTAGTCTATAATGATATTTTCACCGAATTCTCTTACAATTGTCCAGTTTTCCCAGAATCCTGTAATACCTTGCTCATCAATATCTATCTCAATAATCAGATCTATATAAATATGCGGGTGTGCAAAAACACCGGGAATGGGCAGGATAAAAAGTAAAAGCAGAATAAATATCTTTTTCATAGCTTCTGGAAATATAATACTACATTATCAGGGTAACGGAGTCAGTCTTCGGGCAAAAACATTGCGGGCGGGTTTCATCTGCATATTGCTGTAAAATAAACCTGAATCCTGATGGTAGGATGAGTTAGATTCGACAAGCTTGAAATAATAAGCTTCTGTAATTGGAAGAGCTTCTATCGCATCAATATAATATTCCATCCTCTCCGCCTGATAGGATGGCCAGGTTTTTTCAAATTCAGAGTTCGGGCCTCCAAATTCAGAAACCAGGATTGGTTTTTCGTCGGGTAAAATCGAAAGATATTCCGACCAATTTTCAGGATCATCATATAAATGGATGTCAATTATATCATAGTCGGCATGATCAAAAACATACTCAATATTCTGCTTGATATTATTTATATCATAGTCTGTTTTCATCTTATCAATCCGCCTTTCAAGATACTCGACGGTTGCTCCATTCGCCAGTTTTATACCGGAAAAATCAGGATAGCTATTGTTTTCCACTAAATATTCAACGATAGGGTATGTTCTTGTCAGTCCGCCGAGCACCACTTCGGTATCCGGAGATAGACTTTGAACCGCATTATATAGAATGTTGGTGTAGTCAACAAATTTTACAATCGAGGTCTCATCAACATAAGCAGTTCCGTCTTCTGTACCGGATTCCCACTCATTCCCAAATTGAATTTTATCAATATTGTCATATCGGGTTAAAACCGCTTCAATAAATGTCTGAAGAGCAGTCTCATCTATAATGCAGGCTCCGTCACTTCCTGTGGGGGTTTGGGCCCAGTCAGGAGCAAGGCTTCCAATTGTCAGGAAAACTGAAATATCATTATCACCGGCCATATCCATTCGAAGATCCATCGGCGTCCAGTAAAAATCCCCCTGCTCAGGTTCTCTGTTTCTCCAGTCAATGGCTATTCTGATTCGATTGGTGGATAGTTTTTTCATTTCAGCAATTGTAAACTCAATTTGTTCTGAATTGGAAAACGGAGGGAAGGACATTCCCACAGCTATATCGGATGTACCATAAACAGAATGTGAACCTTCCAGGATTATTTCCGGTCCACCGCAGGAAAAGAGCGGTAGGGTGATAATAAAGAACAATATAAGCTTATATATTTTTTTCATAATATTCGAGTATATCATCTTCCTCGTTAATTTTCAATTAATACCAAGTTGATAACCACGTGGAGTTATCATATGTCCGCCGATATGCTTTGTACTGCTGTTTCCAATAATCACAGTCGAACTCATGTTGATGTTTTCATAGTCATCACAGAGTTTCTCAAGTGTCGTGATGTCTACGGTGCAGCTGTCGCGGTAGGCATCATTAACTATTCCAACAGGGGTATTCGGGCTTCTATGATTTAAAAAGGTTTTTCGAGCCGTTTCAATTAGTTCAACTCGTCTGCTGCTTTTCGGGTTGTACAAAACAGTGACGAAATCCCCTTCAGCCGCCAGCTTAAGACGGAGTTCGATAAGTTCAGTTTTGGTGAGCAGATTACTCAGCGATATTACACAAAAATCATGCATTAGCGGCGCACCGAGCAGGGATGCACATGAGGATGCAGCTGTTATTCCAGGCATAACCTTTACCTCAACAACATCCTCTAGCTTTTTATCATAAAGCATTTCAAGTGCCAGCCCGGCCATTCCGTAGATACCGGCATCTCCGCTTGAAACGAGACAGACTCTATTTCCTTCGGCAGCGGTTTTTAGCGCCTCTTCAACCCGTTCGGTCTCTTTTCGCATACCTGTAGTTATAGTCTTTTTCCCGTCGATAAGAGTCCCGAGCAGTTTGAGATATTTGGGATATCCGGCAATTACCTCGGCTTTTTTGATTTCACGCTTTGCTGCTGGGACTATGAGATTCGGATCTCCGGGTCCTGATCCGATTACTGTTAATAGTCCTTTCATATCGTATCTTCCTTTGCAAGTGCAATTGTCACTGTTTCAGTTTTCTGTTTATCAAGAATAAGAGACG
>DMKD01000396.1:4818-19290 GCA_003454605.1 Spirochaeta sp.
CGTCAAAACTGTTGATCTGATCTTTTGTGAAATAAAAAACAGGCAGGCCCTTACAGGTAAAACATTCTGTGATTCCCGCCTCATCATGTTTGATGTCAATAGTGGCTGCAGCACGAACATCTTCCCAGTTAAGTCCTGCCTTCTGCAGGGCTGCAGTTGCCGCAGAGCTGATTTCATCTGCTGTAGTTCCGCGTCTGCATCCGACCCCGATTATAATCCGCCGGTTTGTGTCGCTTGCTGTTGTTATTACGGGACAGGCATTAAGGATAGTTGACACTCTTGCTGTGAGTGCATTCGCACCACCCTCGTGACCCGACAGCAGGCTGATTGCATAGCGTTCGGCGTCATCCACAACTACAACAGCCGGGTCGTTGTACTTCGAATCAATATGGGGCGCAAGCATCCTTACGACAATTCCGCTTGCCATGATGAAAATCAACCCGTCATAGCTGGCAAAAAGATGCCCGGCGTTGGCTTTCAACCAGCCTTTCTCACGACTGTACAGTAGAGTGCAGTCGGATAGAGCGGATGAAATTACTTCCGCAGTTGATTTTGCCGATTCGGTAACAGCAATTACAGCAGTTTTCAAGAAATGCCTCTGCTTCCTTTGCTGTCGGTTTTGCTGCCGGCAGCTTCATCGACCGCATCGCGGCAGCCGTGGCTGAAGTCCGGGTCATAGAGTTTTGATTTCTCATAGAAGAGAGGTTCATCCTGAGCACGGAGTACCTCGCCTACGACTATCAGAGCCTGTTTTGTTATTCCCTCAGCCTTTACTCTATGGGCGATATCATTCAATCTGCCGCGCACTATCTTCTGATCAGGCCAACTTGCCCGGTAAACAACGGCACAGGGTGCATCAGCTCCATATGATTCAGCCAGTTTTTCAGTGAGTTTTTCGATCTGTGAAACAGACAGAAACAGAATCAGACTGGCCTTAAGAGCTGCAAGCTTTTCAATTGATTCCTTCTCGGGTACCGGGGTGCGGCCTGCGGCGCGGCTGAGTATGACAGTCTGGCTTACCTGAGGCAGGGTCAGTTCCTGCCCCAATACGGCAGCGGCTGCCTGGAATGAGCTGACACCGGGAATGACCTCCCAGTCAATTTTTTCCTTCCTGCAGAAATCGATCTGTTCCTGGATTGCTCCGTATATTGACGGATCACCCGTATGGATCCTTGCAATTATTCCGTCGAATTCGGAATTCTTCTTATAGATAGCTATAACTTCATCGTAATTCAAACCGGCAGAGTCAAAGGTTTCGACTTCATCCCTGCAATATGTCAGTATTTCAGGATTAACCAGTGAGCCCGCCCATATTACGATATCAGCCTGCTTCAGTATGTTTAATCCTTTCAGCGTAATAAGTTCCGGATCACCGGGACCTGCACCAATAAAATAAATTTTCATTTTTCATGATCCTTTTGAGTTGTTTTGCAATGAATAACGGCCGTAGAGAGATAGCCGTCTGTTTCCGGTTTAACTTCAGAGAGTCTGCTGAAAATCTCTTCATCAGGCAGTCCTGCGCGACGAACCAGGGATGTCGTACCGCTGAGTCCCAGTTGTTCAATTTTACTGCCGAAGTCGGCAAGACGGCTGGAGATCTTATACACAACAATTGTGTCAAATATTGCTGTCAGGGTATCAAGTTCATCAAGCTCTTTCGGCAGCGGAATAAGCGCAAGTCGCTCGCGGCCGGTAATCAACGGACTATTAAGAGCTGCTGCGGCAGCATTCATTGTAGATATTCCGGGAACCGTTTCAGTATTGATCTCAGGAGCTATTTCTGCGAGAGCATTCTGAAGGTAGGTCCATGTGCTGTAAATACCCGGGTCTCCGAGTGTTATGAATACAGCCTTTGCAGAATTTGACGCAATCTCTGATATTTTTTCGATAACAGCGGCGGCGGCAGCCAGCCATTTTTGTTCAAGAGCTGTCTGATCTGTAATCATCGGAAACTCAAGTTCGATGAAAATCCCGCCTTTAATTCCGGCTCTTTCGACGATATTGCGGGCGAGGGACTCACCCTTGATACGGGCTTTCGGCGTGAAAATTAAGTCAGCCTCCTTCATCAGTCTGAAGGCTTTGAGCGTGACAAGCTCAGGGTCTCCGGGACCGATTCCTATTCCGCTGATGCGGGCTGCAGTATCATCAGACACAGTCTGTACTCCTTGTTTTCAGGTATATTGAACAATTCTATCTTTTCGATATCCTCTTCTTCCTTTCCTATATTCTCGCAGATCCAGCCGTTTCTATTTGACCAATTGCTATCGGTAAGATATTTGCCTATCGTATGAGGATTATGATTTCTGTCGGTAAGAATTACCGCTCCATCTTCGGGTGAAAGCCTAGCCAACATAGATTCCAGGCTCTTGCCGTGGGCACTTGTCAGCCGGTAGTTCTGCCAGCTCAGACCGAGTCTGGCACAGGCAAGCTGGAAGGCTGTGATTCCGGGAATTACTATAAAATCCGCCGGTTTGAACCTACGGCGTACCGCGGAAAGCAGACTGTAGTATCCCGGGTCGCCGGTAACAAGCACTGCACATTTGTAATTTTGCCTATGCGTTTCAAGTTTATCGAGGAAATGTTCAATTGAACCGGAAAGCGGCACAAGCATTTTTTTGCACTCATTTCCGGCGTGCGCATTGATAAGTTTTTCTGAACCTAACAGTACCTCAGCAGAAGCCGCTGCCTCAATTGCAGCAGGCAGGGTCCATTCAGGAGCACCCGGGCCCATTCCTATCACAAGAAATTTTTGCATAATTCCTCCGAAGTTTCATAATCGCCGGACCATCCGAGCAGCTGTCCTTGCAGGTCGAGGGCTGCAGTTTCAATCACGGGAACAGCCCCCGCAGAAGTCTCCCTCCGTCCCGCGGCTGATTTCTCTAAATACTTGATACACCGCCATTTAGCCCGCTCAGCAACAAGATTGAATGTTTCAGTAAGCTGCCAATTGTTCAGCAGGCTCACAGATTCTTCGGCAAGGGATAGAGCGAGCAGCTGCTGAATCTGCACTGTATCGGCACCGCATGCTCCGGCAGCTGCCGCAAGGGTTTCAAGCCTGGCGTCGCCGAAATCACAATGGGTGTTGAACAGTCCTGCCGCAATCTTTGTTAGTTTGCCGATGTGAAGCGGCAGAAAGAGTTTTTTCATTCCCCGCCGTGCGCATTGTTCAAGTCCAAAGCCTATAAAATCTCCGACTGCTATCCGGCTGTTCTCAACGGCGTCAAGTTCAGACATAAAGCGTTCACCTACATAACCACTTATGATTGTGAAGTTCTCGTGCTCGGCTGCGGCGACTTTTATCACAAGCCCGAGTGTCGTAAGAAACGCTTTTTCAGAACGTGGTTCGACTACACCGCTTGTTCCGATAATTGAAATACCGCCCTCGACTCCTATCCGGCTGTTCCATGTCTTTGCAGCGACGGTCCGTCCTTCAGGTGCAGTAATGTTAATCCCTATACCTGAAAAACCGTCCGGCAGCAGTGCATGATCAAGAAGCTGCTCGACTCCGTTGCGTATCATCTTCTGAGGAACGGGATTTATTGCAGGATTGCCGGGTTTAACCGGAAGTCCGAATCCTGTGACTCTGCCGATTCCTTCACCTGCTGTAATTTCAATACCGGGCAAGGAACGGAACTTCGCTTCAGCGAAGATTTCAAGACCGTTTGTGTCGTCCTTATCATCGCCTGCATCTTTTAAAACCGAAGCTGAAGCTGATTTAACGCTGATGACGCAGCTGTTTACAGGAATATCTATTTCTTTACCGCTGAAACTTTTACTCCCTGCAGGAAGAGTTATTGTTACGCTCTCTGAAGTGCCGCCTGAAAGAAGCGCAGCAGCAGCAGCCTTTGCTGCTGCAGAGGCTGTAGTCCCTGTAGTGAAGCCGCGTCTGAGACCGTCGGCTCTGCCGAGGACCTCGCGGTAATCATCAGCCATTGTTCAGCTCCGGCCGGCCCGGTCTGATGCCAGTGCAAGCAATCCGTTTACAATTGCCGCGGCAATCGTACTCCCTCCGCGCTCACTGAGGTTGGTTATATGATTATAATTCTTTGTCGCAAGTTCTTCCTTTGATTCAAGGGCACCGACGAATCCGACCGGAACACCGATGATGAGCGCCGGTTTAACAATGCTTGCATCCGTCATTTCCATCAGTTTGAATAGTGCGGTTGGCGCGTTTCCTATTGCCACAACAGCTCCGTTGAGTATTTCTCCGGCTTTTTCCATCGCGAGTGCCGAACGGGTTGTATCAGATCCCTTTACCTTTTCAACAACCTCAGGGTCATTGAGAAAGCAGTAATCTTGCCCACCGAGATCATGGAGAAGGGGCTTCCTCACCCCGGTTCTTACCATCTCGACATCTGTAATTACAGGAGCACCGTTTTTCAGCGCTTGCACACCTGCTGCAACAGCCTCCTGCTCAAGGTCGAAGGTAGTTGCAAAATCTACATCTCCGGTAGTGTGTGCAATTCTTATTACGATTTCCATCACCTCTGACGGAGCAGTGAATGAGCCCAGGCGGTTTCTGATTATTGAAAAACTTTTACTTGTAATTTGCGGTCCGGTCATGATTTATCTCCCTGCCATTTAAGGCATGCTTTTATAAAATTATCTACAGGCTTATGGTTTGATGCAAAGTGAATATGCATATATCCCGCCCAGGTATTTCCAATACAGAATCCGTCTTCAAGGTCGGCTGCCGGATCGTTATCCTTTTTCAGCTTCAGCTGATAGAGTGCCGAAGGGGCGATATCAGTCATTTTGGACCAGTGAAATACATGTCCGATAATTTCATCTCCGGCAGTTCCCATCCAGCTGTCGGCACGAAGCTTCCCGGTGTAGTAGCCTAATGCGCGCAGCCCTTTTTTCATTATCGCGCGGCCGGGTATGATACCGGCCATTGCATGTGTTTCACCGTTAAACCCGGTGATGCCCTCAGAGAGGTACATCAGTCCGCCGCATTCACCCCAAATTGGCATACCCTTAGATGATGCCTTTTTTACCGCTGAAAGCATTGCCTTGTTTGATGACAGCTCTGCGGCACTCAACTCGGGGTATCCTCCACCGATGTAGATGCCGCTGATATCAACAGGCAGCTGTTCATCATTAATCGGGCTGAACGGTACGAGTCTTGCCCCTTTATGGCGCAGAAGGTCCAGGTTATCCTCGTAATAGAAGTGAAATGCCCTATCATATGCATAGGCTATCCCGGGGCCTGAGACAGCAGGCTCAGTGTTGAAGACAGTAGGCTGATAATCCTGTAATGCTCCGGCTGATCGGGCAATTCTTAATATCGCCTCAAGATCAATCGATTCTTCAAGTAATGCCGTGCCGCTGTCGAGGAACCGCAGTATTTCATCATCTTCCCATGCGGGTACAAGACCAAGATGCCTTTCAGGCATGGCGAATGTGCTGTTTCGCGGGATAGCGCCTAATACAGGAAGTCCTGTGCAGTCTTCAACGGCTGCCCTCACAATCTGTTCGTGGCGTGGACTTGCAACTCTGTTGAGAATGAAGCCTGCGACATTAACATCGGGATCAAAGTCGCGGTAGCCGAGCGCTATCGCAGCGGCGCTTCTCGCCATCGAGCTGACATCCATGAGAAGAATCACGGGCGATTTAATCAGCTTAGAGAGATGGGCTGTGCTGCCCCGCTCATCGAGCGCTCCTGCGCCGTCATAGAGTCCCATTACACCTTCAATCAGCGATATATCAGCCCCTGCAGCCTGTCTCTCAAAGAGTTCAAGTACTGCATTTTCAGGAATAAGCCGCGTATCCAGATTGCGGCAGATATTACCGGTGGCAACGCTGTGATATGATGGGTCGATGTAATCCGGCCCGCATTTAAAAGGCTGAACGGCATACCCCTTTTTTGACAGAAGTCTGCCGAGCAGGCTTGTGAGCAGAGTTTTGCCGGTACCCGATGTAGCAGCACCTATGGTAAGTCTTGGAAGATGATTTTTCACAAAATTATAGTCTCCAACCCTAAATTAGCGGGAGTTGACTTTTTTTGTCAATTCAAAATTAATAGAATGTATCCCAAAAGAGCCTTATTAAGGCTGTTTCGAGATAAAAAACTGTTAACGGGACGTATAATGGCTAAAACATTGATGATTCAAGGCACATCTTCGAATGTGGGAAAGAGTTTTCTGACGGCGGCACTCTGTCGGATATTTTATCGCAGGGGCATTAATGTCGTGCCGTTTAAAGCACAGAATATGGCTCTTAATTCCTTTGTCACTCCCGAGGGGGATGAAATAGGACGTGCGCAGGTGGTGCAGGCTCAGGCTGCGTGTATTGCTCCCCATGTTGATATGAATCCCGTGCTGTTGAAGCCTGAAGCTGATGCGCAAAGTCAGGTGGTGCTGATGGGCAAGGCGTGGAAGAGCCTTCCTGCAGGTGAGTACTACAAAGAACGATCAGAACTCTGGGGAGCGGTTACCGCATCACTGGAGCGGCTCGATAAAAAGCATGATCTGATCATCATTGAAGGTGCAGGCAGCCCCGCCGAGATTAACCTCAAGAAACATGAAATTGTTAATATGCGGGTGGCCCGGCATTTGAATGCCCCGGTGCTCCTTGCCGGCGACATCGATCGGGGTGGAATATTTGCCCAGCTTTATGGAACCCTTGAACTTCTTGAGCCCGAGGAACGTGAACTAATAAAGGGCTTCGTGATTAATAAATTCCGCGGTGACGTGAAGCTTCTTCAACCAGGCATTGATATGCTTACCGAGCTGACAAAGGGTGTCCCGACTCTCGGTGTTGTCCCCTATATTCGCGATATCTTTCTGGCCCAGGAGGACTCGGTATTCCTCGATGAGCAGACGGCTTCTGAATCAGGAAACGCTGCTTCTGAAGGAGATCTGGATATTGTTGTGATTCGGCTGCCTCATATTTCGAACTATGATGATTTTGATCCCCTGCAGCATGAAGACGGGGTAAATGTGAGGTTTGTCGATTCAGTAAAAACACTTGGTATGCCTGATGCGGTGATTGTTCCCGGCAGCAAGACCACAATTGAAGATTTGAGCCGGATTAAAGACTGTGGATTGGCCGACATGATTAAAGGCCTTTCAAGAGCGGGGGTGCCGGTTTGCGGAATATGTGGCGGCTACCAGATGCTTGGGAGGACGATAGATGATTCGAAGGGCATTGAAGGCAGAGCTGGCCGATTTGAGGGGTTAGGACTGCTTCCGGTTGAGACGGTATTTGAACACAGTAAAGAAACTGTTGCCGGCACTGCAGAGATCTGCTCAACCGGGGGTGAAGTTCAAGGCTACGAAATACATATGGGAAGATCCATTGTTGACAGCGATGCCAGTCCGCTTCTGAAAAAAAGCGACGGCAGCTTCGAAGGCTGTGTTTCAGGCATGGTGTGGGGGACATATTTTCATGGGGTTTTCGATAATGATGAGTTCAGGAGAGAATGGCTTCAAAAACTGGGCTGGAAAGGCTCTCTGTCGGGTAGATCATTTTTCAACAGACGTGAAGAAGAACTTGAACGGCTTGCCGATCAGTTTGAGCAGGCCCTCGATATCCGATTGCTTGATAAAATAATCGGCTTATAATAAAAAAATACAATATTTTTCGTATTTTTGATATAGACTTGCAAAGGCATATGCTATAAATTAAAAAATCATACAGACTGCAAGCAGGGGAATCCGGTGAAAATCCGGAGCGATCCCGTCACTGTGAACCGGAATATTTCCGGTGAGTCAGAAAACCTTCTGCAGACTGCATAATAACTAACTTCGAGGAAAGAGAGTTATTACCTTCGGTCAAACCTATACGGTAAACTGCCCATCGGTAAACTCTTCTCGTAAAAATGAGGAGACAAAAATGTCAAAATTCAAAAACGCAACGGCTGCAGCTTTAATTATTGCAATAGCAGCTATCGCACTCACCGGTTGTCTTACAACAGACAAGGCATCAAATGATTCAAAACCTGTGATTCTTATTGCCGCATTCGGCAGCAGCTACGAAAGCGGCCAGAAGAATCTTGAAGACTTCGACAAGGCTGTGAGAGCGGCATTCCCTGAAAACGAAGTAACTTGGGGTTTTACAGCATCATTCATCGTCAAAAAGCTGAAAAAACAAGGTGTTGATACACTCTTTGAATCACAGGTTCCTGTAAGAGGAATTGCAGATGCTGTTGCCGATCTTGCAGCAGAAGGTAAAACGAATGTTGTCGTTGTAAACTTCCTGCTTATGGTCGGTCAGGAGTACAGAGAGGTTCTTGATGTTCCTACAAGCGGACTTAACGTCAAGTACGTTCATCCGGTACTCTACTACCCCGAGAATATTCAGAATGTCGTAACCGCACTCGAAGGTGAGTTTGGCGGAGCAGATGAAGCGACCGTACTATGTGCACATGGAAACGAAGCTCATCCGGAGTACAATGCAGAACTTATTCAGATTGATCAGTTCCTCAGAGAGAACTATAAAAACACTTACCTGGCCGTTATGGAAGGTACACCTGAGTTTGAGCCGGTTAAAGAAGCTATCGCAGAATCAGGCGTAAAGAGTGTTAAGTATGTTACATTCATGCTTACATACGGAGACCATATGTCAAACGATGTAATGGGTGATGAAGAAGATGCAATGAAGGTTCGGATCGGTCTTCCTGCTGAATGCTCTGATGGACTTGCAAGTGTTCCCAGTGTTCAGGGGCTGTTCATTGAGAAGATTAAACTTGCTCTAAGCCAGTTCTAATTGGTATTCAGGGAGGAATAACGTGAAAAAAAGAACTATATTACTGCTTCTGATTGTACTTGCTGCGGCTTCGGGCCTGTATGCCGGAGGTCAGACTGAGAATCCTGAACCGGCATCGAAAATCGATAAACCATTATTCACCTTTATTGACGGGAAAGGTAATGAGTCTGTCTTTTATCATGAGATAGAGAGGATTGTTGTTGTCAATTCAGGTTTATCAGCGCTTCTTGCCGCACTTCAGCAGAGCGATAAGATTGTCGGACGTGATATGTTTTCAAGTTTTCCATCCTCCCTGAGAACCAAAAAAGTAGTCGGGAAAAGTTCTGCCTATCCAAACCTGGAACTGATACTTGGAAGCAAACCCGATGTCGTTATGGCCGACGCTATGTTTGACGACAGTGTTGCCGAAAAACTCGCAGCACTCGGGATCCCTGTTCTCATTGAATCAACCAGTAATCCTCTTAAGACTAAGGAACTTGTTACCCGGTATGGAGATCTACTTGACTGTGAAGAGCGCGCTGCTGAAATATGTGCATGGCTTGATGAAGCAGACAGCAGAATTGCAGGTCTTATTGAAACAGCCCGGGTGAACGGGGAAAACGCCCCAGTCGTATTTTTTGAAAACCGTAAAAACTATAAATCAACCTCAAAGAAGTCTTCAACTCACCAGTACCTGGAGCTCTCCGGCGGGGTGAACATCGCCGCTGATGAAAAGGTTTCATCCCCGACTCTCAGCCCTGAGTTTATCGTTGAGAAAAACCCCAATGTGATTATCAGACGTGTGAGCGGTGATCTCACTGCTGATACGATGGCCGGCGTCCGTGATAATATTCTGAACAGACCGGGACTCAGCGCAACACAGGCCGTTTCCACAGAACGAGTCTTCGTAATCAAGGCTGATCTATTCATGACTATCAGATATCCCTCGGCGCTCTTTTACCACGCCTCCTGGTTTTATCCGGAAACTTTCCGAAACGAGGATCCGGAGGAGTTCAATAAGGAATTAATAAATTTCATGTTCGGAGACGGAGAGTTTGAAAAAACAAACGAAGCCTTTGCATACCCATAAATGGCGGCAGGGCAGGCGAAAGAATATTCTACTGCTTTTTGTGCTCTTATGCGGGATGGCAGCGACATTTCTTTTATCGGTATTCACCGGTTCAGCGGAAGCCGGTCTGTCGGAAGTCGTACGCTGCCTTGCAGCAGGGCCTGAAATCGAGTCGGGAAGTCCCGTTGATTACACAACCCATACGATCATATGGTCTCTGCGTTTACCCCGTGTTCTCATGTCTCTGCTATGCGGTGCAGGACTTGGTTTGGCCGGGGCTGCAATGCAGGGGATTCTCCGCAATCCACTGGCAAGTCCGTATACCCTGGGAATCTCATCAGCGGCCGGATTCGGTGCGTCACTCGCGATTGTCCTGGATGTAGGCATTGCTTCGGTTTTTTCGACAGCAGGTTATCTGCTGATAATTTCAAATTCATTTTTCTTCTCGATATTAGTTCTTGGAATTGTTTTGTTGATAAGCCGGACAAAAAGCTACAGACCGAGTACGATGATCCTCGCCGGAATATCCATGATGTATCTTTTTTCCGCAGGGACCTCGCTTCTTCAGTATCTTGCTACAAATGATCAGCTTGCCAAGATCGTCTTCTGGCTGATGGGTAGCCTTATGTCCGTTACCTGGAAGCAGCTTACGATAATCTCAGTGTTTATGGCTGTCGTATTTCCACTGCTGATGCGCCTTTCCTGGAGTCTGAATATCCTCTCCTGTGGTGAAGAGGTTGCCCAGAGTCTCGGAGTACACCCAAGGTTTGTGATGGTGAGCACAGCCTTGCTTGCCTCAGTTGTTACTGCAGGCCTTGTTAGTTTCTGTGGGGTTATCGGCTTCATTGGTCTTGTGGCGCCCCATATTGTCAGAATGATGGTCGGAGGGGATCATAGGCTGTTGCTTCCTGCATCGGCAATGAGCGGTTCTGTAATTCTTGCTTTGTCGGATACTATTGCCCGAACGGTCCTGACTCCGATGGAACTGCCAATCGGAGTAATTACCTCGTTCATAGGTGTACCTTTTTTCATCTCGATTCTAATCAGAAGAAAGGGGACCAGTCATTAATGAATATAAAAATTGACAAGCTGTCGTTTTCTTACTCAAAAAGAAAGGTTATCGAGGATGTTTCAGTGGAATTTTCCGGGCCCGGTATAGTCGGGCTGATTGGCGAGAACGGTTCAGGAAAGTCGACCCTGATTCGCTGCATGTGCGGGCTTCTGAAATTTGATAAGAGCACAATATATTATAATAATACTGATCTGCATACTCTATCCGTTCGCAAACGGGCAGAGCTTTTTGCCTATGTGCCGCAGAGGGTTATGCACAATCGTGAGATGTCAGTATATGATTATCTGCTGCTCGGGCGGAAACCCTACTTTCAGTGGGAAGCAGGTATTGACGATCTTGAAATTGTTGATGCTATTATAGAAGATTTCAAGCTTAAACCGTTGGCCTTCCGTAAGATGGGGGCTTTAAGCGGGGGTGAGCTGCAGAAGATTGTGATCGCCCGCAGCTTTACTCAGCAGACGCCGGTAGTTTATCTAGATGAGCCTACAAATAACCTTGATATTGCAACAATTGGTTGGTTAGAAAATCAATTACAACATCATGATGGTACTATGGTAGTTATTTCACATGATAGACACTTTTTAAATGCTGTTTGTACAAATATCTTAGATGTAGATTTTAAACAAATTAGAGAATTTTCTGGTAACTATGATGACTGGTATATTGCTTCTATGTTAATTTCTAAGCAAAATGAAACAGATGTAAATAAAAAATTAAAAGAAAAAGAAGAACTTGAAAAGTTTATTACTAGATTTAGTGCAAATGCATCTAAAGCAAAACAAGCAACTTCTAGACAAAAACAATTAGATAAGTTAAATGTTGGTGAAATCAAAGTTTCTTCAAGACGTGATCCTTCTATTATCTTTAAACAAAAAAGAGAAGTTGGTAAAGAATTATTAAGTTTAAGAAATATTTCTAAATCCTTTGATGGTGAAGTTGTATTAAACAATATTTCACTTACAGTTGAAAAGGATGATAAAATTGCCTTAATTGGTCCAAATGGTGCTGGTAAAACAACTATGTGTGAAATCATGGTTGAAAATATGAAACCAGATAGTGGTGATATACATTGGGGTGCAACTATTCAAAATGGTTACTTTCCTCAAAATGCAACTGATTTAATTTCTGGTGATGGAACTTTATACGATTGGTTAAGGGATTTTGATAGAAATGCCGATATTGCAGAGATAAGAAACTGCCTTGGAAGAATGTTATTCAACGGTACTGAGCAAGAAAAATCTGTTAAGTCATGTTCTGGTGGAGAAAAACATAGAATGTTCTTATCAAAAATTATGTTAGAGCAACCAAATTTTATGATCTTAGATGAACCTACAAACCACCTTGATTTAGAGGCTATTATTGCATTAGGAGAAGGATTACTTGCATATCCTGGTTCTGTTATTTGTGTATCACATGATAGGGAATTATTAGATGTTTATGCTAATAGAATTATTGAAATCCAAGAAGATGGTTCTATCATTGATTTCAAAGGTTCTTATGAAGAGTATATTGAGCAAAAAGCTTAATTTCTTTTCATTGGATATAAAAAAAGGGGATGATTTAAATCATCCCCTTTTTTTAGTAAAGTATTTTATTACTTTGCTTTTATTTTCTTGTCATTCTCGATTCTTTTCTTCTAATAGCATCTTCATATCTTCTTTTGTCATCTTCAGTAATAAGATTTAACTTTGGAACTGGAGTTGGTTTACCTGCTTCATCAACTGCAATCATTGTAAAGTAACATACATTTGTATTTTTAATTGTATGATCTTTAATATCTTCAGAAATCACTTTGATACCAATTTCCATTGATGTTCTACCTGTATAGTTTACAGATGCATGGAAAGTAACTAATGAACCAATTTTAATTGGATTTTCAAATAGTACCATATCAACAGATAATGTAACTGCGTACATTCCTGTATATCTTGCTGCACAAGCATATGCAACATGATCTAACATTTTTAATATCTCACCGCCATGAACATTCTTTCCTGAAAAGTTTGCTTTATCAGGTGTCATTAGCATAGTCATTGTTAATGATTTTTCTCTTTTTATTTCTTCACTCATTTAGGTAACCTTATTGTAAATATATTTAAATTTTGATTTATTATAAAATAAAAATATAGTATATGCCTAGCAATTTAGTGAATTATTTAGATAGTTTAATGAACTATCTAAAAAAGTAACACATTTAAATTAATGTATTCATTTCTTCTTCTGTTAATGTCTTAACTTTTAAAGTAATCGCTTTATCATACTTACTTCCAGCATCTTCTCCATATATTAAATAATCAGTTTTTTTAGAAATAGAAGAGCTTACTTTTGCACCAAGAGCTTCGAGTTGTTTCTTTATTACTCCACGACTTACACTCATAGTTCCAGTTAATACTACTGTCATATCTTTAAAATTGTTCTCATGAATTTCAACTTTCACTTCCACTTGTGGTTTTATTATATCAAGTAACTTTAATACTAATTCTTTATTTACTCTCATAAATTCTGTAAAAGAATTAGCCATTTGCTCTCCGATACCATCAAGAGCGACTAAGGAATCAAAATCAACACTAATAACATTTAATCCAAATTCTAAACAAATTTGTTTTGAGGCTACTTCACCAATATGTTCAATTCCTAAGGCATTTATTACTCGATGAAGAGTAGTTCCTTTTGTGTTTTTAATTGAGTTTAAAAGATTCGATATCTTTTTCTCTTTGAATCCTTCTAAGTCTTGAAGTTTTTCATATGTTAATGAATATAAGTCTAAAATATCATAAATCTTTTCTTCACTAACTAATTGTTCAACTATTTTTATTCCTAGCCCGTCAATATTCATACAGTTTTTACTTGCAAAATATATAATAGAATTCGCAACAATAGAAGGACAATCAAGGTTTTGGCATTTTATTAATGTCCCTTCATCTAAAAGCTCACTTTTACACTCTGGACACTCAGTAGGTCTTGATATTTCTTTTTGTGTTCCATCTCTTCTATCTTTAAATACTGTAGTAATTTTTGGAATAATATCGCCACTCTTTATAATAATAACTTCATCATTAATTCTTAAATCTAATCTTGCTATTTCATCATAATTATGTAATGAAGCACGTTCAACTGTTGAACCATCAATTAGTGTAGGTTCTACAATAGCAACAGGTGTGATAACTCCTGTTCGTCCTACTTGTTGGATAATATTTACAATTTTTGTAGTTTTTTCAACTGCTGGAAATTTATATGCACATGAATATCTAGGAAATTTAACCGTATGACCCAATTCTTCTTGTGTTTCTAAGTCATCAATTTTTATAACCATTCCATCTAACATCATTTCTATATCATTTCTGGCTGCTATTATTTCATGATAAAGTTTTTCAATCCCCTCTACTGTTTTTGTATGTGTTTGCATGGGTGGTTTTGCAAACCCTAATGAATAAATATAATTCATCATTTCACTGTTTTTTGTAAAGGCTAAAGCGTTTTCTCCAACCCCCCAAACATTAAAAAATAGCTTTCTTTTTGCAGTAACTGAAGAGTCTAGTTGTCTTAAACTTCCTGCAGCAGCATTGCGAGGGTTCGCAAAAGGTTGTTCACCTTCTTCGAGTCTCTCTTTGTTGATAGCCTCAAAATCATCTTTACGGATGAC
>DMKD01000102.1 GCA_003454605.1 Spirochaeta sp.
CCGATATTACCGTCTTTTTTTCCAAGTTCATCAGTTACATCGATTCCATGAATGTAGTCAACGCTTGCTTCGCTGTTATGATTGATGAATGAATCAATAAAGTTCTGAAAGGTTCCCGCTGCAATAGAGCTGTCAGGATTTACGGCTTCAATTATTCCATAGCTTCCTTTGGAACAATACCCGCAGGTTTGAACTGAAGGGTTAGAATCAATGATATTCATTATTTCTTTAAGGCTGTTTTTTTCAGTTAATTTAAATTTACCGCTGTCAGATGCTTTCTGAAGAAAATTATCGGGAGAGATGTTAAAAACAGCTCTGTGAATTGCTTCAAACTCGATTCCTTCGGAATATATGTTAACAAGTTCCACAAGCGCCCATCTCGAGGGGTGCTCCATCAATCCATCCTCGCCTGCATTATTTTTCTTAAAGTCTTCCCAAATGGTTTTTGCGGTTGCCAGAGAATGATTGCCGTCACCCATGGCGAAGAGAAATGAACTATTGCTGTTATATTTGTTTTTCATGGCTTTTGCTGAACCAAGTTTACTTAAGGCCGATGCAATGCCTGCGATATGTTCATCTGAATCAACCCGGTAGCCTCTTATATGTCCACTGTTCATCATAAGATCGAAGTCATAGATATTTTCCAATTTATCAGTAACTGCTGTTAGCGGTTCAATCAGGCTTTTTTCCGGATCATCAATGAGTACCATAATATGCGGCAGTTCGAGTTCGGCGTTCTTTCTGATCTTTACTCTCGGTGGAATGCGTTCAAGTATTGTCCCTTCGGTTGCTCTGACGAGGCTGGTTGAGCCTTCACTGAAGTCATATTCCTCAAGATCGAGTGCCGCCATCAATCCCCAGCGGTTCTTCGAAACCGGGGTATCTCGTTTTACAAGAATGAAACCTTCAGCCGGCTCGGAAAGCACCTTCTTTTCCATATATTCATGCATGCTGCTGTTAATAGAATTGATCCGCTTTTCAGGCTCTGCTTCTTCGAGATAGCACTCCGGATAAACAAGATTCAGAGTTGAAGGACTGCCTCCGCTTAATTCCGCGACCTTCTCCCAATAATCGAGCTGTGAAGTGTACTGATCACAGGCGATTACAGCCCACTTAGCCATAATATTTCTGTCTGCCGGCAGTAATATTTCAGGTACCTTAATACCGAAGCTGCCTAGTATTTCTTTGCTGTTTTTCATGTGAACATTCTAATGAATAAAATAATTATTGAAAAGCTCCTTTACAGCTAATAAAGCATCTGATATTTTTATTCTGTGTCAAATAAAACAGCGTATATAAATCTTGATTTTCTACCTCCAACATCTGAACTGCTATGCTCGCTTCCGGCTGCTGCCTCAGGGGAGGGTTGTGATTCCATTTGTTTTAAGTTAATCGATAATTTCCCCTGGGATTTTGACAGGAGGATGCGAAGCAGCACAAGTTACGATGAAAGTGTGGTAGGTTTTCTGTCGAATAAATGCGAATTGCTCGATCTGAAACTGAGTTTTAAATTTCCTTCAGAAGATGAGTTCTCACGCCTGCTGCGGCTGAACGGATATAAACGGATGATTGACGGTAAACATGAGGTTCTGATTCTAAATGCTGATGCTTTAGGATTCAAGTCTCTGATTGAGTCAATTGTAGAGGACTGGCTTTCATTATGCCCAGAGATCGTGGCATTCGCTTTTGAGAATCCAGCTGATTCTGCTGTCGGTTTCAGTCACAGTGTGGGGCGGATATTATCAGACGTCGATTCTGCCGTTACTGAACTGAATAAGGATGTTGAGTTCATCTCTTTTGAAGAGTTTAGAAATGGTAAAGAATCAGCTGTTTTAACGTCGTTTGAAAGGCTGGAAACTGCTTTCAGGGAGTTTACAGAACGCACCGCATACATTAGACGCCTGCTGACCATGTCATCACTTTCAAATAATCCTCCTGCAGCTGGAAGAGGCAGCATCAACGAGCTGATAGGCAGGATGCATTCCAGGTATAAAGCTATTAGCCATGAAGCAGAGGTTTTCAGGAAACAGGCAGAAGGATCCATTGAGAAGGACTGGCTAGATATAAGTCTAAAATCTTATCTACTCACAGCAGAGGAAGAGCTGGTGACTGTTGAAAACAGACTGCGGCAGTACGGATTACTTAACTGATACTTAAGTTTATGAAGTATTGCTGAAAATTAATAAAAGCTGTATTCTTTAATAAAATATTGAGGAGTAATAATAAAATTGCGCATCTTCGGTGCTGCTTCGCAGTCCGTGCAGTTTTATTATTTTGAAGTTTATCAAGCAGAGCTTCTCAAACTTCGTCTCAGTAATCCGCATTCATGCGGGATCAGTAATAGGAGAAATAAAGACATGAGTATACCTTTAAGAAGCAATGATACGACCCAGGGCAGAAGAATGGCCGGTGCCAGAAGTTTATGGCGTGCAAACGGTATGAAAGAAAAGCAATTCGGAAAACCGGTATTTGCAATTGCTAATTCTTTTACACAATTTGTTCCGGGACATGCACATTTGCATAATGTCGGTCAGTATGTGAAATCGATTATAGAAGATGCCGGTTATTTTGCCGCAGAGTTTAATACAATTGCTGTAGATGACGGAATTGCAATGGGACACAGTGGTATGTTGTATTCATTACCTTCAAGAGATTTAATTGCTGATAGTGTTGAATATATGTGTAATGCTCATAAAGTTGATGCTCTTATTTGTATTAGTAATTGTGATAAAATT
>DMKD01000160.1 GCA_003454605.1 Spirochaeta sp.
CTCTTGAAGGTAATTCAGCAGCGGCAGCCTTTACATCGTGTAAAACCTATTATCCTGAAAAAGATTTTCGCGAGCAGAAGCCGGAAGAATGGTGGGCTATGGTTGTAGATTCAACCCGCGCTCTGTTTGAAAAATCTGATATTGACCCGGCTGATGTCGTGGTGATCGCTGTATCAGGTCACAGTCTGGGTGTTGTCCCAATATCGTCGGACGGTAAACTGCTGGTAGACTCAGTGCCAATATGGTCGGATGCAAGAGCAGGGGCGCAGGCTGAAGGATTTTTTAAAAGAACCGATGAAAAAAGATGGTACCTGAAAACCGGAAACGGGTTTCCTGCGGCACTTTATTCAGCTTTTAAGATCCTCTGGTACCGGGAAAAAATGACTGAAGTCTATAATAAAACCGAGAAGTTCATCGGCACAAAGGATTACATAAACTTTAAACTTACCGGTGTAGCAGCGACTGATTACTCATATGCTTCCGGAAGCGGTGTCTATGATCTTAAGGCCTGGAATTATGATGACGAGCTGCTGAATGCTTCGGGTATCGATAAAAACAAAATGCCTGAAATCCTTCCGGCAACTGAGATTCTCGGTTCATTGACTCCTGAGGCTTCTGAAGCATTAAAGCTTCCGCGAGATGTGAAAGTCGTCTGCGGCGGTGTGGATAATGCCTGCATGGCAGCCGGTGCCGGCTGTGTTGAAAATGGTAACGCCTATACGTCACTTGGAACAAGTTCGTGGATTGCAGTTAGCTCTGATGAACCTATAGTTGATGTCAGAAACCGGCCTTATGTTTTCACCCACCTTGTTCCAGGAATGTATGTATCAGCCACTGCTATCTTTTCAGCCGGTAATTCATACCGCTGGGTACGCGATACCCTTTGTAAGAATCTTTCAGGATATGAGGAAATGAATAAGCTCGCTGAAGAATCTAAGATAGGGGCAAACAAGCTGATATTTAATCCCAGTCTGGCAGGCGGTTCGAGTCTGGATGAATCAGTTAATATTCGCGGGGCATTTGCCGGTCTGGATTTAAGCCATACTCAAAGTGATATTATCAGGGCTGTGCTTGAAGGGATAACGATGAATCTTAGAATTGCAATGGATGTCCTCTCTGAATACAGCAGTTTGAGTGACGATATGCTGCTGGTCGGCGGAGGCGGAAAGAGTCCGTTTTGGCGTCAGTTATTTGCTGACATCTATAACAAGAATATTACTGAGAGCATGGTTGGTGAAGATGCAGGATCTCTCGGTGCGGCTGCGGCCGGAGCTGTAGGTGCCGGGCTTTGGAAAGATTTCAGCCCTCTGAAGAAAATAAATGCAACAATCAACCGCAGGATTCCTGATGCGCAAACGACAGCCAGGTATGAAAAACTCCTTGCTGTTTTCAGCGAGGTAGCGAGCAAACAATCCGAGATAGGTGATCTGCTGCATAATATTGTGATATAATCTAAGTATAATCTCTTTTTTAATCAGGAGGAGTTTATGTTTAAAAAGATGTTTTTCATTCTAATTTTCTTCCTGCTTCTTATTGGCTCGCTTTGTGCGGAGAATTCACGACCCGAACGTCCGTGGGACTTTTCACTCGAACTGAATCAGATGCTGCATCTTCAATTTGAAGTTGAGTATTTTATTAATAATTCTTTGGGGCTGAAGGGCGGAATAGGTTTAGGCCTGCTAGGCATTACATGTATCACCTATAACGCATTGATTGTTTATCATTTAGATCTCCCGACTGAGCATTTCCAACTCGATATAGAAGCCGGCCTGCCGATTTCCTACTTCGACTTCATTGAAGGCCGTTATGTTGATTGGGATCCGATAATCGATGATCCGTATTTCGGTTTGCTTCCTGGAGCAACCCTGCTGGCATCATATCGCTTCAATGAAGAGCAAGCCCTGGGCCTGAGAGCGGGGGCAGCTGCAATGTTCGAGCATCAGCGTGATACCGGATGGAAGGAACCGGGTGTCATGCCGATTGTTGCGATAGTTTATAATTTCTGAGTAAAATCTGCTGAAATCATTTGAATACGTGAAGGTCCTTCTGCCGTCTTCGATTACGATGATCCGGTCGGCATTACAAATTGTCGACAGCCGGGCTGCACAAATGATGTGAGAAACGAGCCAGTACATGGCATGATTCATCAAGATTGATTGCATCGAACTTTTCATTTTCGTAATCCGCTCTTGCAAAAGCTCGAACAACCCTCACTCCGGTCAGGTTTTCCTGAACTGCTGCCTGGTCTGGAGGGGATCCCGGAAAGAGTACACATAGCTATGAATGTTAGATTAACAATGCCCAAAAATCAATCCACTTTTGCATGAACCCATCTGTCTGATTTATATCCGAAATGCAGAAGCAGCGAGTGAAAAAGCTGATACAGCCCAAAACCGAGCCAGGCCATGTTTATTCCCATTCCCATGATTCTTGTTGTGATAAAAGTAAACCCTAAGATAAACAGGACGTTTGTAATAAACTCAGAGAACAGTACATACTTTCCCCATCCGTTGCCGATGAACACCATCTCGAAGGTGAAGCCTAGAATTTCGAAGAAGAAAAAGACAGCGAAAAATCTTAAAGCAGCCGCAGCAGTATTCATGGTTTCACCGGGAGTGGCGAAGATAGAGGCTACTGTGCCTGGAAAACAGAACACCAGAATGAAGACAACCAGGCCTATGACAGCACCTATCAGATATCCTGCATGCATGACTCTCTTTGCAGCCTCTTTATTTTCAGCGCCCAGGTCATTGCCGATGAGAATAGCAGCCCCGTGTGCGAATCCCCCTACTATGGTTTTATTTATCCTGTAGAACGATAGTACTATATGGGTTGCCGCAAGATACACTGCTCCGATGTTTTCAACCATTGCTTCATAGAACAGCATGATCAGCATTGCTATAATATTCTGTATCGCCGGAGGCATTGCTATGCGTATAATGGACCTGATGATTTTCCAGTCAATTTTCCGGGTGTGAAAGAATCTATATTTCCCTATGTGTTCTTTCCTCATTGCTACACTGACGATGTATATCAGCCCTACCCATATCGAAAGAAGCGAACCGAGGGCTGCTCCCTTTATTCCCATCTGGGGCAGACCGAATTTGCCGTAGATAAATATATAGTTCAGTATGATGTTTACTGCATTGGAGATAAGACTTGTTGTCATTGAATAGCGCGGCTTTTGAACCGAGCTGAAGAACCGCATGATGATAAACTGCACACCCTGAGGGACGAATGACCATCTGAGTATTCTGATGTAATCGAGGGAGAGATCAATTATTTTTTCTTCGTGCAGAATAAGCCGAAATAGGGGTTCCATAAGAAATGACAGTACAAAAGCTAATGCCGAGAAAATGAGCACGGTGATGATTCCATGATCCATAACCGAACCGAGGTTTTCAGGTTTCGCTGCTTCTCCCCCGGCGCCGACTCTGCGGGAAACTATCGCCTGTACACCGTTGGACAGCGGCCAGAGGAATGTATTCAGGACCCAGAAAAACATACCCGCAACAGCAAGCGCGCCAAGTTCGAGACTTCCCTCACCGAAGTGCCCCAGCATGATTGAGTCAGCCACCTGGTGGGAGTAATGCGACAGCCGGCCGGCGAGAAGGGGCGCACCGAGGAAGAGAATCCGTTTGATGTTATGCTTCATGCTGTAATTCAATTCAGGAGTTGGAGTCATTTTGTCATAGTAGTGAAATATCATTCTATGATCAACATTGCCTTTATAGTATTTAATTATTACTATATAAATAAGATTCTTGGAGATTCAATGAGTAGTAAAACAGTAGATCTAACAAAGGGTTCACTGCTGGCCCATTTAAGGAAGCTTGCAATTCCTGCAAGTACCGGGGCATTTTTCAATACAATGTATAATGTTGTAGATACATTCTGGGCGGGGCAGCTTTCAACCGATTCGCTTGCCGCTCTTTCCATAAATTTCCCCATGTACATGCTTATCATGTCGCTCGGTGTGGGTTTCTCAGGAGCCGCAGGCGCGTTGATTTCCAATGCGATTGGCGCCGGCAATGAAAGGGGAGCGCGTACTTATCTGTCAAAGATAATCACAATTGCTCTTGCTTCATTTATTCTCGCAGGGACTGTGCTTTTCTTTTTTCTTGATGATATTTTTATTCTTCTCAATAGTGAAGGTGCGGTACTGACAGGTGCAGTATCCTATGCCCGAATCATCATCTTCGGTATGCCGATAATAAACCTTGCCTATGTTTTTTCTGCGGCCCTTGCTGCGAGGGGAGACACCGTCTCATACCGGAACGCACTTATCGCAGGCTTTGTACTGAACATCGGCCTTGACCCCTTATTTATGTATGTCTTTGGCATGCAGGAAGCCGGTGTTGCGCTTGCAACCGTAACAATTCAGATCATCACTTCAATCTACCTCTTAAGCAGGATATGGAAGTCAGGCGGTTTTAAAGGTATTAAGAGGCCTGACTTCATCCCTGATCTTAAGGCTGTTTGTGAAATCCTGGGGCAGGCAATTCCCGCAACAATGAATTTTCTTACTATGGCAGTGGGGACCTTTGTCATCACCTGGTTCATCTCGGCTTTCGGACGAAACCCTGTTGCAGCCTATGGCGCGGCCGTAAGGGTAGAGCAGATAGCCCTCGTCCCGTCCTCGGGGTTGAATATGGCTCTTGCCTCACTTGTCGGACAGAACAACGGTGCCGGTAATATGGAGCGGGTAAAAAAGTCATTTAAACTTTCGCTGCTTGCAGGTCTGGGGATGATGGTCATCATTCTGCCTCCGGTACTGATCTTCGGTAAGCATCTGATAGGCCTCTTCACCGAAACCGAAGAGGTCGTAAGAATGGGATACAACTATCTGCTTCTGCAGGGATTCACCTTCTACAGCTATATCATTTTGTTTCAAAGCAATTCCCTGCTGCAGGGGCTAAAAAAACCCGCGATGATAATGTGGATGGGTCTGTATCGTCAGATTGCAGCTCCTGCTGCGGTGTTCTATCTGCTTTGTTTTACCTTCGGTATGGCTGAGAGGGGTGTATGGACGGGACTGATCTTCATCAATTGGTCTGCGGCTGTGATCACGCTTATCTGGGCGGTTCATGTTCTCAGACAAAAGGAAAAAGACAAAATAATAAGTCAGATATTATAGTCTGCTAATTTTCAAGCATGGCCTTTCGCAGGAGGCTGAAAGCGGCAGAGGTTGAGCGCCTGATATTTGAAGCCCTGTTTTTTCCGAAGTTGTATTTTTTTGTGACAAGAAAATCAGGGCCGGCTGCTGCGATCCATACTGTTCCAACTGGTTTATCGGGGCTGCCACCTGTCGGTCCGGCTATCCCTGAGGTCGCAACGGCGTAATCAGTCTGAAAGACCCGCTGCGCACCGCGCACCATCTCAGTAATCGTTTGTTCACTCACTGCGCCGTAGGTTTCAAGTGCCGCGGGGCTCACTCCAAGAACCTTTGCTTTTATCTCGTTTGAATATGCTGTCACACCGCCTCTAAACCATGCCGAACAGCCTGGAATAGCAGTGATCTTCTGGGCAATTGAACCGCCGGTGCAGCTTTCGGCGCAGGCAAGATAAGTTCCGCGCTCTGTAATCATCCTGCCAATTACCGACTCGAGCGATTCATTATCATAGCCGTATATATACTCTGGAATTATCTGCTGCAGAGAGTTTATCTGCTGATCAATACAAGTGCTTGGATCGGCTTTAGCACCACCTTTTGCGCCAAGACGAAGCCGAATTGCCTCGGGTGAGGGTAGGTAGGCGAGACTCACACCCTCGGGGAGAGCCGCCTCCCAATCAGAGAGTTTTTCGGCAAGATGTGCTTCGGCTATGCCGCTTACCATTATAGTTTTATATATAATCTGCGGCAGTGAGAAAAAATTGCCGAGATCATCTTTGATGATGTCATTAAAAATGCCTTTCATTTCAGATGGAACTCCGGGAAGACTGATGATCACCTTACCGTTTTTCTCGAACCACATTCCCGGTGCTGTTCCATGGTTATTCCTAAGGATTTTCGCATCTTTCGGCACCATAGCCTGCTCTCTGTTCAGCTCGTTCATAGTAGAACCGAAACTTCGGATACGGGTCTCAACATCGCCGAGAATCTGTTCAGAAAATATAAGTTCTGAACAGAAATAATCCGCCAGAACTTTCTTTGTGATATCGTCGTTAGTAGGACCAAGGCCTCCGGTAAAAACCAGAAGATCATTTTCGGGAAGAAATCTGTCTAATGCTCCGCTTATTTTTTCTCCAGTATCCGATATAGAAACATGATTCTCCATTGAAAATCCAAGCTTTGTCAGCTCAGCAGCCAGCCATGCAGAGTTTGTGTCGACAACCTGGCCGATAAGTAATTCATCGCCGATTGTAATTATTGTTGCTTTCATAGTGCTGTAAGTATAATGGAAAACCTATAGTTGTACATCTGTTGTAGAAATATATTAGGATCACTGGAATTGGGGGGCAGGCAAAACATTTTAAGTTACAGCCTCAAGTTCCTTCTGCTTAAGTTCCCGGGAAATTCTCAGACCCATGAAAAGCGAAACCCCGACCGTAAGTATGTCGGCGATGGGTTGGGCTAAATACACTCCCGTAAGTCCGAACAGTCCCGGCATCAGCAGAATAAGCGGAATGAAGAACAGTCCCTGCCGGGCGACCGCCAGAAGCAGAGCCGGTTTGCCGTGTCCTAGCGCCTGATACAGAAAAGAGTATATTACCTGGATTCCCATAAAAGGCATTGCAGCAACCATGAATCGCAGTGCCATAGTTCCCCTCGTAATTACCTCAGGATCATTTGAAAAGGCTTTGATGATCCACCCTGCTGCCGTGAAAAGTATTACTGAAAATACGATCGAAAACTTTGTGGTCCATCCAATAGAATATTTTACAGACTCGCGTACACGTGAGAAGTTTCCTGCTCCGTAGGCGTAGCCGGCGAGGGGTTGAAACCCCTGGCTGAAACCGAATAAGACCATCATCGGCATCATTACTATTCTGAGTGAAATCCCGATAGCCGCAATGGCACTGTCCCCGAAGGGAGCAGCAGCGTTCGTAAGCATGGCAATTGCGAAGCTGGAAAGGGCCTGCCGCAGAAATGTCGGTATGCCTATTGCCATGATCTGTTTGTAAATCGCTGCGGATGGATGAAACGCTCTTATACTGAGTTTAACAATGCTCTTTTTGCGAAGATAATAACTAAGCAGTATCACTGTGCTGATTGCCTGTCCTGTAATCGTAGCTGCCGCTGCACCTTTGAGTCCCATATCAAGAACAAACATGAAGATCGGATCGAAGATGATATTCAGAACAGCCCCGAGAGCTATAGCCAGGGCAGAGATTTTGGCAGCACCCTCAGCCCGCAGCGCATTATTCATATTCATGCTGAGCATCGGAAATATTGAGCCTCCGACAATAATTGAGCCGTAAACCTCAGCCTGTACAAGAATTGAATCAGTTGCACCAAAGAGCTGGAGCAGCGGTTTTATGAAGCTTGTGCCCAGGATGGTAAACAAGACTGCTATCCCGAGAGTCGTGAAAAAGGCTGTTGAAATTGCTTCAGACGCGGCATCCTTATTCTGCTCGCCCAGTCGGCGTGAGATAACAGAAGCTGTTCCCATTCCGAAGGTCATTCCGACAGCGGAGATAAGCATGAAAATCGGAAACAGCACCGTTGTCGCACCTAAGGCGGCCGTATCGTTCAGCATGCCGACGAACAGAGTGTCGACAATATTGTAGATCGCGCTGACGAGCATCCCTATGATAGCCGGCACAGCCATGCTTGTTATCGCCTTATTAACCGGTGCTTCGCGAAGTAGTATTTCTCGTTTATGTTCCAAAAGTATTGCTCCTTAATTCAGCTCTGCAATCTTCAAAAGAAAATCGATATTACCGGCCTCATCGTCCGATTCTGAAAATGAAATAAAAAATCGGATTGATGCCAGTAAGCTCTGAACCGTCCGTTCTGCGTCGGTTCCTGAGAACCCGGCTCCAAGCGGTTTTAAAAGTTCTGTCAGATTTTTAATAAGATCATGCTGCCAGTCCGGCTTAAATGATTTTAGTTTGTGACTGTGATTCTCTAAGTTGCTGTAATCAAATGTTTTCCGGGCGAAAGCCCCTCTGTCCTTGATACCTCTGTAAATAATCTCAATGACAGCCCGTCTTGTCTCAAAAGCTCCAGCCTCCGATCCTCTTATAAGCTTTTCGACCTCTGCTATAGTTTTGTTCCAACTCTTATCCATGATTGAAAAGAATAGAGCTGCTTTATTAGGAAAGTAGTTATACAGGGTTCCGACAGCGATGTTAAGGTCATTCGCCATCCGGCGCATGCTGACAGAATCGAATCCGTCGGTGATAAAGAGTTTCTCAGCGGTATTAATAATATGTTCTTCCAGCTGCGGGATCAATTTCGGCATAAACAAAATATAATGAACAGTGTTCATAAAGTCAAGATTGAAACGGACTGTCTTGAAATGATTTTTCATGATATATTTCTATTCGGGGGGGAATAGTTATTAAGAAGAAAGTAGATAAATTTAAAAAGATGCTGCGTGAGTATCCGCGCCAGTTCTGGATTCTGGTAGGTTCCTCATTTATTGACAGCCTCGGCAGTACTATTCTGTTTCCGTTCTTTACCCTCTACATAACAAAGCGCTTTGGTATCGGAATGGCGCAAGCCGGAGTCCTGCTTGCAATCTTTTCTCTGTCGGGAATGATAGGAAGTCTGATCGGAGGAGCATTAGCTGATAAGATTGGCCGTAAGATAATGATAATCCTTGGCCTGCTCCTGAGCGCAGGAAGCAGCCTTGTGATGGGCTTCATAAACGAACTGCAGGTTTTTTACTTCATTGCCGTTGTTGTTGGACTTCTTGCAGATATAGGAAGACCCGCGCGGCAAGCCATGATAGCTGATATCCTGCCGGAAGAGCAGCGGGCTGAAGGCTTTGGCATGTTCAGGGTTGTCCATAATCTCGCCTGGGTGATTGGTCCCTCAATCGGAGGATTTCTTGCAGCCAGATCTTATATGTATCTATTTGTAACCGATGCTGTAATGAGCTCCATTACAGTCCTGGTGGTTTTTCGCTTTATACTTGACACAAAGCCTGAGAGCTCTGATGAACATGAAACAAAAAGTTTCAGCGAAACACTAGCCGGTTACAAAGTAGTGCTGAAGAACGGAGTTTTTGTCGCATTTATTCTTGTATCTATGTTGATGCTCCTTGTTTACCAGCAGCTCTACAGTACCTTTTCTGTTTTTCTTCGTGATTACCGGGGAATACCGGAAAGCGGATTCGGGATGATGATGAGCATCAATGCAGCCATTGTCGTGATTTGTCAATTCTGGATTTCACGGCTGGTAGGGAAGCGAAACCCCTTCCTGATGCTTGCCTTTGGTACTGTATTTTATCTGTTCGGTTATACCGCCTTCGGGTTTGTTTACGGGTTTTATTTCTTTCTAGGTGCTGTTGTTTTAATTACTATAGGAGAAATGATCATGATTCCGGTTCAGATGTCGATTGTGGCGAAGCTGTCGCCCGAGGACATGCGCGGACGTTATATGGCTGCATCCGGATTCTCCTGGTCGGTAGCAGCGATGGTCGGACCATGGGCAGCAGGTATGATAATGGATAACTATGATCCGAATCTCGTCTGGAAAATTTGCGGAATCATTGCCTTTCTGGCTGTTGCGGGCTTCATGTTTCTGTATCTGAAGAGCAGAAAAATGGCGGAATTTACGGAAAAAAGTGAGGATCTGCTGTAATGAATGCCTGAATGGGCGGATTATATCTGATATAATCAATCAGCTATAAGATATTACAGGAGATCAATATGAGAATGCTGGAGCAGTTTTTCCCGGAATTTACAGAGAAGCTGGATGAAATCGATAAGATATATGAGGATAAGAGGCTGATTGATGAGAAGACCTATCAGTTTATCTGTTTCTCACTTTCAATAAAGGCCAGGTCTAAACCCTGTGTATTAAAACACTTCAAGGGCGCTTTAGAGGCTGGTGCAACGGTTAAAGAGTTGTCCTATATCTTCGCCCTTGTCATGAGGGAAGCCGCCGGAGCGGATGACTGCTGGACCCATGATGTGCTTGGTGACTGGAAGGAAATCCTGGCAGGAAACGTTAAATGTGACTGCGAAAGCTGAGTTTTTTGTACTTAAGCCCTGCCGTGACATGATTTAAACTTTTTGCCGCTGCCGCAGGGACATTTATCATTTCTGCCTAATGAACTCAGGTCGAAGTAGTTCATGTATTCGGATGCATGTCTGTGTGCACGGTGAGCTTCCGCCATCGCCTGAAAATAGGGCCGGGTATGATTGAAAAAAGCCTTATATCCTTCGCATAGATAATTATGATTCTTGCCCTGTTCGGCTTTCAGTATTCTGTTCCTCAGGCAGCCTCCATAACAGAGCGGCAGGTACTCACAATTCGAGCATTGATTTGTGAGCCCTGTTGATTTCGATTCTCCGAACTTATTCTGAAAATCACTGTCCACCATCTTATCCAAAGGAGTTTCAGCGATGTTACCCAGATAATATTCCTGCTCGACAAAATGATCACAACTGTAGAGTTTGCCGTTATGTTCCAGGGCAAGAGCCCGGCCGCAGATCGGAGAATGAACGCAGAGGCTGGGCGGATATGCAAGGTAACGCCCGAGGAACAAATCAAAATGCTGGATGTATCTTTTTCCAATATCGCCGCATATCCAGCGATCGAATATGCTATTCATAAAATCACCGAATTGAGCTGCCGTCACCGAGCGGTTAGATACTTTATTGTTGTAGTATTCAACAACTGGTATAAACTGCATGAAATCCGAATCAATTGAGCAGAGAAAATCGTAAACCTCAAACGGGTAATCAGCATTATAATTTTGAATAACCGTCAGAGTGTTCACTTCAGCCCCGGATTTTTTTAAGATCTCGTAGCCACGCATCACCTCGGTAAAGCTTCCGCGTCCGTCGGGATATTTTCGAAAGTGATTGTGTATATGCTCGGGACCGTCGATGCTTACACCTACCAGGAAACCGGCATCCTTGAAGAATCTTGCAAATTCTTTTGTGACCAGGGTGGCATTCGTCTGAATAGAATTGAGGATCTTCATCCCCTTTCTTTCATATTTTTTCTGAAGGCTGACAGCCTTCTCATAAAACTGGATTCCAAGAATACTGGGTTCACCGCCCTGCCATGTGAAATTGATTTCCTGAACACCTTCGGGCTGGGTTTCAATATAT
>DMKD01000228.1 GCA_003454605.1 Spirochaeta sp.
TTATGGATTCCCATCGACCTCGGTTTTATGCAGCGCATGCTTGCTGCGCGTGATCCGAAAGACAGCCGTCGTGCTACACTAGGATTTCTTGTTATAGTCACCCTCTGGGCATGTATCATGGTAGGTATGGGAGTAATGGGCGGACAGCTTTTTCCGGGAGTGAAAGTTACCGATACAGTAATCCTTCTCATTGCCAACTCGGCCATGCCGGGGATAGGAATGGCGATATTTGTGACAGCTATAACTGCAGCTGTTATGAGTACTGTATCAACATATCTGAATGCGACCGCGGCCATTATCACCAAGAACATTTATAAAAGATTTATAAACAAAGATGCTGATGATAAGCAGATGATTAAAGTAATACGGATAATGATACCGATTGTAGCCGTTGCAGCACTCTGCTTTGCGCCTTCTGTTCGAAACGCAGGCGTCTTTGCTACAGCCATTACCGCTCAGATAGTTCTATGCGCTGCTGTTACACCGATGATCCTTCTGTCCACCTACTGGAAGCGAATGACAGAATCTGCCGCTTTCTGGGGCTGCCTGATTAGCGGTGTCGTCACCCTTGCTCTTGTTTTCTACTCAGGCGGAGGCAATGCTGTGTTCTTTGGCGCTGGAATAGCCGGAATCCCCGCAATATTTATTGGGCTTGCTCTGGGTTTTGTTATTTATCTGATACTAAGCTGGATTAAACCGTATAATGCTGATTCCATAGGCCCTGTTTTCAGGGAACTTTTTGATAAGAAGGATACGTCAGTCCGCGTTCCCAAGACAGATCTGCTTATAATCGGCGGAGGCATTGTTCTGCTGCTGATTGCAATTCTTGTCAAGACAAACTCGGAAACAGCCAAAGCCTGGCCGCCGTTGTCCGGTTTTGGCGGAAGGGTTACTGACCTGGTTTTTTACATCCTTGCAGTAGGCCTGACCCTGATAAGCATCTATATCCTTGTGCGAACTATATCGTGGGTTAAGAGCCTGAAGAAGTAAAATAAGGGGATCTCTAAAAACTTCAGCTTTTAGAGATCTACCTTAGATTTAAAGGATGTTTATTTATTTACGGATAAGGAAATAAATAAACTCCAGGGGATCTCTGATGGCCCCAATTTAGGGTTATCAGAGATCCCCATAAATTATCCGGCAGGCCTGTACATCAGAGTCTGCCGGCTCCTTTTTAAGGATAAGATAGGATAGAACTACTATAAATTAAGATCGTATTTGAAAAAAATAATTGAATGCGATAAATTTGAATATAGACAGGCGGAAAAATGAATAGAGCCGACAGACATATTTTATTACATCACCAATCTCTCAAACCCTTCATCATTGCAGTATCAGCATTAATTTATTTTATATTCGCACCTCCTCCTGTTCTCAGCAGTTCCAGCAGTAATGCTTTATTTATACTTGATTTGGATATTTTTACTCAGGGTCAGGAAGATGACCGGGTCTTGAAAGATATTATTTATTCTACGATTGAAATTGAGTTTGAAAGGGCAGGTGTAACGATAATATCCAGTTTGAAAGAGGAAAACGAAAAGGCTGCAGTTGGAATTCTTGTCTGTGATGTGTATGAAGAGGATGATAAACTTCGAATAGAACTTAATCTTACTAGTTCTGATTATCCTCAATTAACAGCCGGCACTATAAAAGAGGTGAAAATTGATCTTGAAATCGATGCAGTGATTTCAGATGCTGTGTCTGAAATCATTTTCCAAATAAGTGACTATCTACCGGCTCTAACCGCAAAACAAAAGGAAAAAGTCAGCCAGGCAGTCGAACCTGAGCAGGTTGAGCTCATTGTGGAAGAGAGCAGGCAGGCAGATGAAGTAAACCCGATAAGGACATCGGTCAGTGCCGCGCCATTTCTTGCTGTCGGAAGTGTTAATTATTATTTTAATTTAGGGGTGATTACCAGCCTTCAGGGCGGGTATACATTTACAGCCCCGATAGGAAATATTGAGGCCGGTATATGTATGGGATTACTCTTTTTTCAGGCTTTGGGACTTGAAGATTCAAGTAGAAATTTTATATTTCCTCTCGGTGCAGTTGGCAGATGGGGAAGCAGCACCAATGCAAACTTCGATGTCTTTATTTCACTTTCAAGCGGGCCGGCTCTGTTTGTAATGCAATTATCGGAAGACGAGAAATATTCGAAAATAAGTTTTTTTATCTCAGCCGGCGGCGGAGTCAGTCTAATGTTTTCTGACTTATTCGGTGTCACTGTACAAGTTGATTACCTGATGTTTTTTGAAAAATACTATCCAATTATGGGTATTGTTCCATCATTATATTTTGATGTTCGTTTTGATGAGGTGAAAAAATGAAAACTAAAAAAAGAAATCATCCGGTGTTTGTCCAAATTCTTTTTACAGCTGCTATGATATTAATCGCTATCACTAGTTGTGATGATTTCTCATTTTATACTGAATTGGACGGTGCGGGAGGGCTTCGAATTTCTACCCCTGGGGGTAACCTATCTGATATGTTGAGCATCATTCCGGAGGATGTTGTTCTGCCGATAGGTACAAGCTATGTGTTCCAGGCTTCCGGGGGTAGTGAACCATATATATATTCTCTTGTGGAAGGGGACGGCTCTATTGCTGAAGAAACAGGACTCTACAGTGCAGCCGCTATTCCCGGTAACGCTACAGTAGCGGTGACTGACAGTCTGGGTTTTGTGAAAGAGGCTGATATAACTGTAGTATCTGTCGGTGAGTTCACAGCAGCACCTGCATCTATTTCTCTGTATATTTATAATACAAGTACTTTCACAGCTTTAGGTGGAGTGGAACCATACAGCTGGTCGATGGTCTCCGGCTCTGGAACGATTGATGGAAGTAGTGGTGTATATACAGCCCCGTCGAGTGCCGGTTCCGATGTGGTAAGGGTAACAGATTCAATTGGAAATATAAGCGATGCAGTCATTTCTGTTCTAACTCCATTCTCTTTAAGCCCCCCTGAAATTCAAGTAACAGTTGATAATTCCTACACATTTACCGCTGAGGGTGGGAAGACGCCTTATGTGTTTACAGTAGATTCAGGGGGTGGTGCAGTTGATGCTGTTACAGGAGAATACACCGCACCTGCTGCTGCCGGCAATGCGGTTTTAGGTGCTGTTGATGCATTGGGCAACTATGACAGCGCAGAGATCACCATTGTACCTCCTGCGGCCTTATTGATATCACCGGTTTCCATAACTCTAAATGTTGATGATTCTACTACTTTTTCAGCCACCGGGGGGACCTCACCCTATAATTTCGCCATCTTGTCCGGAAGCGGTAACATCGATGCCGGAGGAACCTATACAGCTCCTGGAGCTACCGGCACCGACATTATCCGGCTTTCAGATGATGACGGAACTATCAGTGATGCTGTGGTTACGATTGTTTCTTCGGGTCCTCTTTCAATTGTACCGGTTTCTGTAGTTGTAGAGCAGGATGCATTGTATGATTTTTATGCAGACGGCGGATCTCCACCCTATATATATTCTGTTTCATCCGGCTCTGGTATTATTAATCCTGCATCGGGTCTATTTACTGCCCCGGCAGCAACAGGTTCAGCTACTGTTAAGGTTACCGACTCTTTAGGAGCATGGGCTGAAGCAAATGTGGATATTGCTCCTGCTGCACCTACCAACCTTTTAGCGGACGGCACGGTAGTTAATCCAGACACTATAACAATCACCTGGACAGATAATGCAGATGGAGAGGAAGGATTCATTATTGAAAGGAAGCTGGGGCATGGTGTATTTGCCGTAATAGATACAATAGGATTTGACTCCGTTTCATATCCGGATTCCGGTTTATCGCCAAATAATATTTATGGGTACAGGGTTAAAGCATACTGGGGATTATTGGAATCTGAATATTCCAATGAATCCTATGATCTTCCCAATTCATAATAACTAAGAAAAGGAGAATTATGACTGCATTGGTGTCGAGTAAATATATAGATATATATGAAAAGTACAAATATGATGAGATTACATTTTCCGGAACCATTATCAAATCATCGGGAATTGTTCAGAGAGATTTATTTTTGATATCCGGTAATTCACAATGGCCCTGTACTATTCTAACAGCTTCTATGACAGGTGTACGGGTCTCGGTCACTCTTTCAGTTGAGGAAATATCGAAGCTATCCGAATCATCATCAGTTCAGCTGCATTTTTCATTTATGGGTTTGAAACCTCATTTCATTCCTATTGCATTTTCGGTTCCTTACCGGATTACCGAACTGACAAATACATCCAGTCTAAGCGCGGCTACTCACATGCTCACTCTGGCTATTGCGGTTCCGCCACCGGATTTTCTAATCAAATTATTCGGTGATCTGATGAACATTCAAACGTTGACTACCAAAAGAGCTGAAACCAGGGTGAATATAAACTCAAATACGGCAGAAGAGCTAGGATTGAAATCTACTCACTGCAGACTCAAATGTGGTGAAGTTCTGCAGGATTGCCGGCTAAAAGATATCTCATTGACAGGCTGCCAGATAATTTTAAATTCAGAGAATCAAATCACTAATAAAAGGGTAATCCTGGAAGTAATTTTCCGTGACCCGGACAGTATCACTGAAATCGAGGGAAGGGTTATTCGCCTGGTGAATATAAAAGAGAGCAGGGATAAGGCTTCAGCAGGGGTCCTGTTTGAGAAAGCACGAATCCCTCATGAGTACACTGAAAGGATTCATAAGTTATTAAATTAACTTGTACTTTCAATCAAGCTCTTCAGCTTATCAAGCAGTTCACTGTACAGAACTTGGATAAGTTGATAATTTTCTTTGTTTTGAGAAACTCCGATATCAGGAGCTATATCGGAGCTGGAAAGAATCGTAATAAATGCTATGACATCCCTGAGTGTTGTATATTCTCCTTCGAACCGTTTTTCCTCAGCAAAAGCAGCAAAATAATTTTCAACATTTTCATATAAATCAGGGTATTCAGTCGTCACTGATTCAGAGTTGAGAATCTGTTTCATAAGAAGTTTAGCCTGAAGAAGGGCAAGCAGGTCCTCCTGAGATGAAGCTTCTGCAGTATTGGATATGTTTTGTTCAGCAGCAGTTTTTGCCCTTTCTATCCTCTTTATCAAATCTCCCCTTGAATCTATTAACTCCTGAAGCTGCTCTTCAGTCTTATTGAAGCCGGCAATCTCAGCCCTATACCTATCGATCTCCTGGCGGGCAGTGCGAAGCTGCTCCTCTGTCTGCTCAATTTGTCTTATCAGCAACTGTCTATCTTCAGTATAAGTCTGATCATTTATTATCTTCAATTTATCATAGCTTGAGCGTAGGACGGGAATTTTGCTGAATGCTTCCAGATATAGACTGGTCGCTCCGTCCGTATCCCCTGCTTTTAGCAGTTCATCAGCCGCGGCGATAGTTCCGGATACCCCGGTCAAAAGAACCTCTGAGTTATCAGTCGGAATATCCTTATTTCTTATCAGCTGCGTTAAGGATTTAATAATAAAAAGATCAATCTGAATACTGTCCTTCACTGCAGGCAGAGATGCTACTGAATCCCTTGTAACAAATTCTTCCAGTGTTGTCAGTTTCAGCAGTGCTGCAGTATAATCGGTATTTTTAAGTGCAATTTCAATCTGCCGGTAAAATGTCTGGACCTGGCTGCGAATAAGCTGTTCTTCCTCTTTCTGTTTCGTCAGAGCAGCAAAATCCTCTGACACGTTCGACTCAGAAAGTTCTGCTGCCTCCCGTTCCAGGGTTTGCAGTTGAATCTGCCGTAGCAGTTCTTCTTCCCTGATTCCCAGCTCATTCTGCAGAGCGAGCTGTTCCGATTCTTTTGTTCGGAGTAAAGTTTCATATTCAGTTCTGATCCTAATAAGATTATCATCTTTCTGCTCCATCTCCTCTTCTGTGGTGATGACAAAAGAGGCAAGCAGCTGTTCATATTCTCTGCCTTTATCGAGCTCCATCTGTTTGAGCTGCTCTTCGATATCGACTGATGTGAACCCCTGCTTCTGCATCTTCGAACGTTCTGTTTCAAGTACTATACTCAATTCTTTCTGCAGCTCATCCTCTCTCTGCTGAATTCTGGTATCCATTTCCAGTTTAAGCAGGTTGCGTTCTTTATTAATCTCATCAAGTTTTTTTACGGTTTCAGCTATTTCATCATCTTTTGCTGATAATTCTGCCTCAGATTCCATCTTGAGTTTTTCAATAAGTCTGCCTTCCGTGGACAGAAAATCTCCAGAGTCTGAGGTTATTGAAGCCTCCTTCATACCTGAGATCCGGGCAAAAAGGAATATTCCTGAAAAAACGAGAAAAAGAATGATAAAATTGACAAGAACTGGAAATCGCCTATCATTTTTCAATGGTTTAAAAGCAAATGTATTTTTATCAATTTTAATTTTTTTTCTGATTACGATTTCATCAAGTTCGTTGAGTATAACTTCACCGTCGTGAGGTGATATATCAAAATCGTTCTCATTCGGGACATCCTCATGGCGGATTAGGCGGAGAAGTCGTGCTTCCCGACGAAGATTTTCGGCTCTGCGGTACAGACTGATCATGATAGTTATAATAACCTCATATATATTATATCGTCAGATCCAACATTTAGACAGGGAATATAATTTTATAAAATTAAAATATTTGACGGCTAATTCCATGCACCC
>DMKD01000054.1 GCA_003454605.1 Spirochaeta sp.
TATCTCGATACCCCAGCGCTTCATAACCTTGTAGTCATATTTTATATTCTGCCCGATAAGCTTGAGCGTTTCATCTTCGAGTATTTCCTTTAGAGCGCTTTTAAGAATCTGTTCATCAAACCAGGTCTTAATCGAAGCTGTTTCTCCAGCCTCCGCTGCGGCTTCAGCAGCCTTAAAGGGAATGTAGCATCCTCTGCCTGCTTCTACAGCGATAGAGAAACCCACAGGCTCGGCCTTCATCGCATCGATGTCGGTGGTTTCGGTATCAAAGGCAAACCAGCCGGCTGTCTTTACTCTGTCGACCCAGGCTTTCAGCTGATTTTCGGTGGTTACAGCCTCATATTCACCGGCTTCACCTGAAACGCCGTTCTTCGCTCCAAGACCGGAGATCCCCGCGTAGCTTATATCTGTTTGCGCCTCGTTTATCACTACAGTTTTATTTGAGGTATGTGCTGTATCACTGCCTTTACCATCATAGCGGTCGGCAATGCTGTTTACTTCGTAACTTCGAAGAACTCCGGCTCCTGCGCTTCGATCAAGTTCAGCACAGGATAGATTTTCAGGTACTGCGGTCAAGCCGAAATCATAGGCAAGGGTTACTAATTTTCTGCTTAAAAACGCATTATCACGGGAGGCTTCGAGTTTTTTCTGAACACCTGCTGAATGTTCACCCATGCTCTCATAAACGCCTTCGAGACTGTTAAAGTCAGCCAGGAGTTTGACTGCCGTTTTCGGCCCTATTCCTTTAACGCCCGGCACGTTATCAGCAGAGTCGCCGGTGAGCGCAAGATAATCAATTATCTGATCGGGCTTAACCCCCCAGACGTCAGCGACATCGGGTTCATCAAGAATTATATATTCACCCTTATCGGGTTTCATTATCTTTACCCCGTCACCAACAAGCTGGAGAAGATCTTTATCTCCGGTAATTATAAAACATTCACGGCCCTCTTCCTTACATTTTTGTGCAAAATAAGCAATGATATCGTCAGCTTCATAGCCGTCCATTCTGACTGATTTAATCTTCATTGCTTTGAGGATTTCCTGTATAACGGGGACCTGTGCATGCAGATCATCCGGAGCCTTCTCTCTATTCGCCTTGTATTCAGGATACATGTCATGACGAAAGGTAGGAACAGGAGAATCCATCACAACACCGAATAATTCCGGCTTCTGATTTTCAAAAAGGGCGGCGAGGGAGCGAAAGAAACCAAATACTGCCGAGGTATTAAAACCCGACGAATTTAAAAGGGGTCGGTTTATAAAGGCAAAATAGGAACGGTAGATCAGGCTGTATCCGTCAAGAAGATAGAGTGCTTTTTTTTCTTGTTTCATATTTCAATATCCATAATCGTCGGGTTATTACCTGAATAATATACCCTGTGCGCCGATTGTGGAAGTTTAATCGTATGTATTTTTTCTTTTAAGCCGCTTAATGACTTGCCAAGGGCAGCTATATTGATTCGGCTTAATTCTGCCGCTTTCAGTTTACATTCTTCAATCTCCCGCAGTCTGGCATCGGATAATTCACTCACCACGGCATGGTCAAGATAGCTGTGCACCGACTTTGTAAGCGAGATGATGTTTTTTACAGTATCGGCTTCCATTGCCGCGTGAGTACTCAGCTTCCTTTCATTGGAATCGGATATAGCGACTGCTTCCTGTTCAAGAATATTGATTAACTGCAGGTATATTTTGTGAAGTTCGGTGATGTATTGATTGAGAGTTTCGGATACTTGCTCAGGCTCAGCCGGCAATATTTACCCCACCGGGCATTCCGCTTGTACCGGTTCCGGCTTTAGCGAAAACCTGACTCCAGGCATCTTTGAGATCCTGCACCATATCGAGCACAGGGGATATCAGTTCGGCATTTTTCTGAACATTTGCCTGCATCAGCTGCTGATTGAAGAATACATAGAGACTGTAGAGATTCTTCGCGATCTCACCACCCTTATCAAAATCAAGAGAAACCATGAGTTCGGTTATGATGTCCTGAGCTTTAATGATTGAGTTGCTTACAAGGTCAAGCTTAGGAACACCTGCTCCAAGCTCGGCTACAGCAACCTGCATCTGTCTGACAGCTTCCTCATAAAGCATGATTATTAGTTTACCCTGACTCGCCGTCTTGATATTAGTTTCACGATATGCATTTAAAGGATTAAGATTGCTCAAGATACCATCTCCCATGATAAAATCTATGTGCCGGTTAAGGCACCTCTCTAAATATCGTCCTTAAAACAAGACTGCTTTAGGGATATTTTTAAAAATATAAATAAATTCGCAGGTTTAAAGACCTGCGATCAAATGCGTAATGCAGACTCTATCATCATCTACGCGCTCTGTCCATCAGGACAGACACCGGTACAATCGAATAACCCATTTCTATAAGATTATTCAGGAGCAGATCAAGGTTGCTGTAGAGCGCCCCTGTACCCTCTTTGCCCTCGCCGAGTCGAATCGGAACAATTGACCCCGGTTTCTTCTGATTCATGATCTTCTCTACCATTTGAGGCACGCTAAGACCATTTCCGCCGTATTCCGACATGCTCCACGCCCATTCCAGAGGATCGATGTCTCGATTCACATAGGTATAGTTCATATCAATCGAAGCATCGATTATATCCGTATTCACGACATAATATGGTGCATGCCACAATAACGCCAGCTCCTCACCTGTTAAAGCATAGTAATCATCTTCGTTACGCGCAAGTCCTCTTTTAATAAATTCCTTATCTAGCCTGTATTTTGCATCTGTCATATTAAAATAGGCATAGAAAAGTGAGCCTACTTCATGAGATGACATGGCCAGCTCCTGGACAGCCTCTGGATTATGACGCATGAAATTGCCGTTCACAAAGAATGTCGAATTTATATTATAATCATCGAGGATCCGCAGTACCTCTGTCAATCCCTCGGCCGAATCCACTGCGTTAAAAACAAGTGAGATTTCCCGCCGTCTGATTCTCGAACCGTGACTGAAATTATTATAATCACTTTCCTCTTCACGAGCCGGAAACGGTTCATATCTCGTTTCAGGATAAGGGAACAGTGACTCGGTTCCGAAGCTGTCTAACATTCTGAGCATGATCATATTGCTGTACGGTCCTGATGAGAGGGGCTGGGTGTAAACTCTGTACCTCTCTGAAACAGACACGGGTGCCGCTTCATCAATACTGAACACTCGTTTCCAGCCGGTATCGGACTTAATAAAGAGGTTTCCGTTGGTTGACGTGAAGACCGAGCCGTCTTTGGTATAACCTGATGAATCAGCCTGGGAAACAGCAATTACCTCTGATTTTCTGGAAACGATGTTGTATTTTTCGCTTGAATATCTTCCGGCAATAAGCATCTGCTCATCATCCAGCCAAAATGATTTTAAGGGGCTGTCATATTTGAAGGTCTCGGACGTACTCCAGGTTCTATAGTCTTTTATCGCAACTCGATCGGGATAGAGGACCGATACCGAATTATTATCGAGAGAGAGTTCGATATCGACGACATCACTTTCGGGAATTTCCTTAAATTCGAGCGGTTGATCGGTGTAGCGGAGATCAAACCTGAATACCGATGTTTTTTGATCACCGCCCTCTATACTTGTAGTCAGGATTGTGACTATATCATTCTCGGGCCACACGACTTTTTTCAGCCGGGTATTACGCGGCAGGTAAAGATAAGGCAACGAGACAACATCACCGGTTGAGATGTAATCGGAATTCTTCAGGAAATAGAGAAATATGTTGGAACCGGCCTTATTGAAAATAATCTTCTCACCGTCTGGTGAAACATAGAAACTGTCGAAAGCAGGATCAAAATCAAAGGGGATCTTGCCGGCAATCTCTCCGGTCTCCATAAGTTCGCTGTATAGCGATGTAGTGAACAGCTGTGCACTGATAATCTTATAGATAATTGAATCAGCAAGATAAAACAGCTCTTTTCCTTTAGACCATCGGATATTGCTGATCAGACCCTTCCCTATCATGCGGAATTCCTCGGCGAGGGTTTTACCCTTATAAAACTGTTCGAGAGAATAGTAATAGATATTCCCTCCCTTGCTGTATACAAGGAAATCAGATTCTGGAGACCAGAGTACAACCTCTTCACTGTAACTGAGATCCAGGCTTTCAGAAATTGTTGTTTCCTCTCCGCTCTGAACATTGTAGAGGATCAGGTTGCCGTAGCCGGAGCTGACAGGCTTAAGATACGCAAAATAGCGCCCGTCGGGTGAGGGATGAGAGGGAAACATCTTTCCGGTTTTGATCTGTTCACCATAGACAAAGCCCGGATAAGAACTGAGCATGTTTAGGCTTGTAAAATCCTCACTCGTTCGAAACAGCCCGAAGCGGTTTCGCAGCTGAAGCGTCCTGCCGCCGTCGAGCATGACGGCTTCTTCAGGAAAAATCGTCAACTGCTCTATCTGTTTAACCTGTTCATCCTTAACTTCATCGAGCTTTACATTGAAAAGGGTTGAATAGTTTCCATAACCGGGAACTTCCATGTCAGCGGTGAACAGTAAATTATCATCCTGCCCGAACAGCGGAGATTTGAATTCTACCTCTGCGTAAAGGCCTGAAGCGGCAATCAAAAATGTTAAAAGGAAAAACGAGATCTTTTTCATATCTATGAAATTTTCGGCATAGTCAGCCATAGCATACAGTAAAATTTCACCGGAGCCCCTTCGAACTGCCTATTTACTTGTTTACCGGTGCAGATGTTAAAAAGAGTTCCAGTTCCTCTTCCATTGAGTCAAGACGGCTGCTCAAAGACTCAAGCCGCAGCATGGCATCACCCCGTACGACTTCTTCGAGTTTGGTAAATGAATCATCAACAATCTGCTTAAACTGCTCGTTTTTATCAAGTGCTATTCCGCAGCTTGGGCAGAAATTGTAATTAGACTGCAGTTCTTTTCCACATTCCGGACACCTCATAAACCATCCCCTCTATTTAAAATATAGAGGATGACGGCTGAGAATTCAAATGAAAAAATGTTTTTTTTGAAAATGAGAACCATATTATGCCCGGCACATAATACATGAGGGTTATTGTAATAATTATTGACGACACAATGATAATCTAAGTACATTAAAATCAGCATAGCAAGAGGTTATTATGAAAAAGATAATTTTTAGTCTTGTTGTTTCATTTATTATCCTTAGTGATTCAACAGCAGAGGATGTGATAAAAGCTCTACCCGGCAGTCTGCCTATTCCACCGGTGATCAGCAGCCGACAGATTGAGCTGGAAATGAGAGAAGGGAGATTAGAGCTGCCTTTCGGAACCAGTGAAACACTCGGATTTAACGGGGACTATCTCGGTCCTACTATCCGAATTCAAAAAGGTGACAAAGCTGATATCACTGTAGTTAATAATCTGAATGAGCCGACAACTGTACACTGGCACGGGCTGCATGTCCCGGCAGAATATGACGGCGGACCGCATCAGATAATCAAAGTTGGAGAGACATGGTCCCCTGAAATCACTATAAGGCAGAATGCGGCAACACTCTGGTATCATCCACATCTGATGGGTAAAACAGCAGAGCATGTGTACCGCGGTCTCGCTGGTATGTTTATTATTGATGATGAATACTCTGATTCGCTCGACATCCCCAGGGATTACGGCGTTAATGATATTCCACTGATTTTACAGGACAGAGATATAGATGATAACGGCAGTTTCTCATATAAGCCGACCCGGCCGGATATTATGCACGGCTATATCGGCAATGCAACACTCATCAATGGTGCCTATGAACCGGTATTGAACCTGAACCGGGGAAGCTACCGTTTCAGGATCCTCAACGGCTCTAATTCATCTATATACAGGATCTCTTTTTCGGATACGCACAGTTTCACAGTGATAGCCAGTGACGGTGGCTTTCTGCCTGAGACTGTTATCACCGACAGATTAATCATCTCTCCTGGAGAACGTTATGAAATCCTCACAGATTTCTCTGTAGAGACAGAAATCAAGGTCATTCTGGAAATATACGGCAGCCAGCCTCATGAAGCAATGTCGATATCGGTCAGCAATGATGAGGGGGTGTTTTTCCCGCATCCGAAAAGGCTGGTTTATAATCATCCGGATTACGAATCCGGAGAACTTAAGCAGAGAACATTCAACATGGAAACCAGAGGGATGGGTTTATTCACTATTAACGGCCGACAGATGGACATGGATGTAATGAACTTCAGTCTGAAGCAGGATTCTGAAGAGATTTGGACGGTAAAAAACATAGGGATGGGAATGATGAACATTCCTCATTCATTCCATGTACATGATACCCAATTCACGGTTCTCTCATTTAACGGAGCACCGCCTCCCCCGCTCTACAGGGGACCTAAGGATACAATACTGCTGATGGCCGGAGATGAGGCCGTCATAGGCGTCAGCTTCAGGGATTATACCGGTATGTACATGTATCACTGTCATCTGCTTGAGCATGAAGATGCCGGCATGATGGGTCAGTTTATGATTGAATAAACCAAATAACAAATAGAATCAGCAAAACCCATGATGTTATTATGAATGCAGCAGCTAACCAGTTCTTTTTTAAGATAACAGGTTCTTCAGTAGCTCGTATTCGTGCACAGGTCATAACTGATTTCGGGATGAGCTTTACCGAAAGGGTGATAAGAGCCGGGAGAATAATCAAATCATCGAGATAACCCAGAATCGGAATAAAATCTGGAATGAAATCAATAGGGCTGAGGGCATAGCCTATCGTAATCAGAATGATCAACTTCGGCAGAACTCCGGTCCTCGGGTCCTTATAGGCATAATAAACCGCAGTGATTTCAGTTTTTAGTTTTGCCGCCCGCTCCTTAAAACTTATCATGTTCAGTTTATCATTGATTCAAGCAGTTCGACGGCTGTTCGTACATAGCTGTAGTATAATTCTATCATATTTTCGCTCTCGAATCTTTTCTGCCCTTTCTCAGTC
>DMKD01000327.1 GCA_003454605.1 Spirochaeta sp.
AGTCTCGGCGAGGCCAGGGACGGTTTCGGTCATGTTGAATACGGCGCAAGCCGTACAACCGTGGCACAGAAGATAGTTAACCACCTGAATGACGCTGGTCTTAATGCGCGCGGTCAGGCAACCGGCCAGGTTCCCGGAATCCTTCAGCGCTGTACAAGTCTGTTCGCATCAACCGTTGATATTGAAGAAGCCCGCAGAGTCGGCCGCAAGGCTGTAGAGATTGCCGTTACCGACGGTTCAGGCTGGATGGCAACAATACTTCGAGACAGGAAGGCCGACGGCTACAGCGTATATTACGATAAGGTCGAGCTTGAAAAGGCTGCGAATGTCGCGCGGCAGCTGCCTTCTGCCTGGATAAGCGCTGACGGTCTTGATGTGACTGACGATTTCATTAATTACGCTCTGCCATTGATCGGCAACGGCCCCCCGTCAATTCCCTATGAGAACGGTCTTATGCGCTTCGCAAGGCTTAAAAGGATCTTTATTGAGAAGAAGGCGGCGGACTATGTTCCGGTTAATATGCGCTGATTTCGAACAGCATGCGCTTACCGGCTTTTCCAGTCACGGTGATGAGTTCGAGTTTGCGCAGCAGCCAGGTTATCTGGCCTGCAAGGCGTGTTCTGCCGCCCTTGTTTATTCCGCTTAGCGCGGCGGCAAGTTCGCGGTTTCCAAAGGGGCTGGGAAGATCGGGCGGCAGAAGTTCGAGGTAGCCGCGGGTATCGGAAAACAGCCGGCTCTCGATGATTTCCACCAGTAGCCGGTCTTCGATTGAAACACCCCGGCGCCGCCATGAGCCCTTACCGTCGTCGTAGCGGATCTCCTCCTGTCTGATGACCGGCAATTCTACCGATAAGCCCGGATGCGGCAGGAGATCTGCGATGTAGAGAAGCTCTGAGGCGGCCGAACTGATGTTTTCGCGTTTAGGGGAGCGGCGCCGCGAGCGGAGGCTGTTGTCCCGGTTATAGACTGAAATTGTTGTTTCGGCGGCAATTGGGTATATGATTCTGACTCTGTGTTCGAGCAGAAGGGCCGCGAGTTTCTTTTTTATTCCTGAAAAATTAGATGTTTGAATCTCTATCAGCTCATCAGGATTAACAACATCGATCACATAACCGGCAACCTTCTCCTCAACCAGTGATTCCGGTGTCGAATAATGTTCTTTAAGCTGTCTGTGCAGGCTTTTTTCATTCAAACCGCCGATTATAGGTGAGCTCATGATTCACTCCTCCGGCGCAGAGTGCATTCACTGAAGCCGGCATGAATATTGAACCCGATTTTTCTATAACATGAAACGGCTGCTTCATTATCTTCCTGAACGTTCAGCCCCACCCGAATTCCTTCTTTAATCAGGCGTGTGCTGAGTGCAGCAGTGACTTTTGCGCCATAGCCCTTTCCCCGGCATTCGATTCGAGTCGCGATATTGCCGACCGCTGCAGCCGAGGCAGAGGGTGAGTACACATGAGTACCCGCCGCAGCCAGCAGTCTGCTTCCGTCCTTTATACCGTAATAGCGGTTGAGGGTGAGCATCTCCGGTTCGAACCAGTTACCGGGATAGCTGTCGTTATAGAGATCCAGCAGTGCTGGAATATCATCGACAGTGAGTTCAACCGTCTGTGAAATATCCTCGGATTCAAGCAGCCGGGTATCGGTTAAAGCCATCTTGAAATGCGGATGATTGGATTCAAAACAGAAATCTTTTTTAAACACTTCATCCAGTCCCGGGCTAAGATGGGCGTAGAATCTGTACGGCAGGATACACAGCGCAGCTTTAAGGAGGGTGCTCATCGCTGCTGTATTTTCTGAAAGAGCCAGAACGGTGGAAATATCGCTGCCCATGTATACACAGACGGCTGATTTCAGTTCTTTTTCATCCTCAAGCCCATACCAGCAGGTATAGGGCCAGAAGAGGTCATCAACATCACCGATTCCGTAGATATTAAGATATGGATCCGTTTCGAGTAAATCTCTGATGAGACTGCGGTCATGGATACATACAAGGCGCATAGCCCCTCCGTCCTAGAGCCTTCCCGCTTCGATTATCCGCTGCAGAAACTGCATGGTCCGCGGGTGTTCCGGTTCAGAGAAAAGTTTCTCGGGTTCTGACTCTTCGAGAATCCGTCCTCCGTCGAGAAAACATACCCTGTCGGCTACGTCTCGGGCAAAACCCATCTCATGAGTAACGATAAGCATGGTCATTCCCTGTTCGCGAAGACGCTTGATTACATCAAGAACTCCGCCTATCAGTTCGGGATCAAGAGCCGCGGTTACTTCATCGAGCAGAAGAAGTTCCGGTCTCGTAGCCATTGCCCTGACAATTGCCACTCTCTGCTGCTGTCCTCCCGAAAGCTGTTCGGGGTAGGCTGATGAGAACTCTTCGAGCCCGAAAAGATCCAAAAGTTCAATTGCATAGGCCTCAATTTCCTCACTAGGAACTCCGTGAACCTTGCGCGGAGCTAGGGTGATGTTGTCGAGTACGGTCATTGTGGGGAAAAGGTTATATGACTGAAATACTATGCCGACCTTTTTATAGAGTTCAGCAGGTGTAAAATCAAGGTCGTGAATAGATCTTCCGTCTATTTTAATAATTCCATCATTAAAATCCACGAGGTCGTTTACACAGCGAAGCAGGGTTGATTTTCCCGAGCCTGAAGCACCTATGAGGCAGACAACCTCATGCTCTCGCACCTTGAGGGTAACATCATCAAGAACCAGCTTATCGCCGTAGTATTTTGTAAGGTTTTCAATCTCTATCCGATACATCTATATCGTCCTCTGCAGCCGGCGCTCGCGGTCTTTTTTTGTAACGTAATCGGTCAGTCTTGCCATTGGAATCGTTGCTGCAAGAAATAAAGCGGCTGCGGCGATGAGTGTTGAGTAATTGAATGTGCGTGCAGTGTAAATCTGTGCCTCACGGACAGCATCACGGATGCCTAGAACCGAGAGCAGTGCAACATCTTTCTGCAGGGCGACGGCGAGGTTCAGCAGTGAGGGGATAACATTTCTTATGGCCTGCGGAAGAACCGCATAGCGAAGCGTCTGACCCTGATTTAAGCCCAGTGCTTTGGCTGCTGCACGCTGACCGTCATGGACCGAGTCCATTCCTGAGCGGTACACCTCGGCGGCGTAGGCTGAATAACTTGAGATCATCGCAAGCGCTCCCCAGAACAGGTTGCTTTTCGGCAGGCCGGGAATCTGAAGGGCAGGCATCCCGAACCCGAACAGCAGTACCAGCAGCAGAGAGGGGAGTCCGCGAAAAAGGTCAATATATACTATAGAGAAGAATCTCAGCGGTGCGAACCATGGTCCGTGAAGTGAGCGGAGGACAGCCAGGATAAGAGCCCAGACAGCAATAACAATAAGGGCAATGCCCCATACCGCCATATTGATTCCGAAGCCATGCAGCACCTTAGGGAAAACATCTATGATCACATCTAAATTAAAAAACTGAGCTTTAATACGCGGCCATTGTTCGGCCTGTGTAATAATAGCCCTGAGGATTAAGATCACTCCCAGCACGGTTGAAATGCTTATCACATGAGGTAATACCTTGTCGCGTGTTCGGAGGGACCGCCCCGTCCGCTTTGGCGGACGAGGGCGTTTAGATATCATTTTGAAATCTCCGGAACT
>DMKD01000168.1 GCA_003454605.1 Spirochaeta sp.
TGCCATAAAGATGTGTCCCGGTATTGTTATGAAGGCTGTTTCCATACCTACTGCTTCCATCAGGGCGCTGTATAGGATCGATAGATCATCACAGTCGCCGGATGTGTAGGAGAGGGTTTGCCGCGGGAACTGCAGAAAGTCGACAGCAAGACTGTCGGCTGAGAACTCGGTAAAGGGGGTTTTGGGGTCTATCTGATAGTTTACGCCCGCAGCATTGAGGCCGTTATGGATTCCCATTGCAATGCAGAGATTTTTGCTTATGGCCGCGGGGCTAATTTCTTTTACCCAGCCTGATATATTTTTTGCGGTTTCCAGGATAGCCGGGTCTTTTGCTGTTACGAAGGCCGCGGCTTTTCGGTCGTCGTCCCAGGTGATTGCGTTTCTGTCATACATATCCATCGAGACTGTATACTTACGTGATGTTTCTTTCTTTTTATACGTATACTTTAAGATGACATTGGCTGAGACCTTGGTGCCTTCGGTTATATCGAGAACGCTGTCTGAAAACAGACCAAAGATATCGAAGTTTGCTGATTGCCCTGGTTCTATGGTTTTAATGACCGGGCTCTGTTTGGGGTTGTCCATATATCGGTCAACGTAAAAGCTGAGGCTTACTTCAGTTATATCCTTATTCTCATTGTTAAATAATTCTACTGTACCTACAGGATTGTCGTCATAGTGTTTGAACAAAACAGGAAAGACCTGATTGAAGCTAACTTCACTTACATCGAGTCCTGCACCCGATATTCCCGGTGTTAATGATTCAAGTAAATCGATGGAATTGCCCATTACAGGTTGAGTTGATGTAAAACCTTCAGGGTGAATTACAGTACCGAGGGTGATTCCGATTCCGTTAAACAGATGAAGTTTGCTGGTGTAGTCCCCGCTCAGGGCGATGCTGACAGCCGGGGTGATGCCGTAGCTGATTGCTGCCCCGGCTGATAGTGAAAGGTTTCCTCCCGGGGTCCCGCTACCGTCTGTAATTGAACCGAAGAAATAGCCGGCTGTTCCCCAAGCCGCAAGATTCAGATTTTCTATCGGGCTGTATTGAACCCCGGGCCCTGCTGTTATGCTGATTATCGACAAGCCGTCGGTTGTTACAATAGGCATGAACTCATAATCAAATTCCAGTCTCGCGAAAAGCAGTGGAAGGACGGCTGGGCTGAAGTCTGCAGAGACCGAGCCTCCGTATCCGAATTCAAAATAATCTGCCCCTTCACCAAGCGGAACTATACCCCTGGGGGCGGCGTTGATAGAAAAGTCGCCAATATCAGCAGCACAAATTGAGAAGGTTATTGTTAAGATTAAAACTGAAATGACAAATAAATGTTTCACAGCAAAGCCCCCCATTAATTTCCTTTTAAATAAAGCACATATGCGTTACAAAAATCGTTACAAATTATATGCAATCTTCATGCCAGGATGAGTTTGCAGGGCGGATTTGATAACTTCTTGTATATTATGAGTTTAGGAGAAAGCAAGTTGATGCTGTATTCAATTGTGGAAAATTATCTTCGCAAAACACGAAAAGTATTCGCAAAATGCGAAGGGCTGTGATATATTTAGATATCATGAAAAAAATTAAAATTATATGTGTAGATGATGAAGCCTATATCGTTGAGAGTATCAAGGATTTTTTTGACTCAAGATTTGATTGTCGCGTATTTTCATCCCCTGTTGAAGCATTGAATCATCTTGTTGCAGATCGAACCGATATCCTGATCCTGGATTATCGAATGCCTGATTTAACCGGTCTCAACTTTTTGATAAAGGCTCATGCGGCTGGGGCATACTCAAAGGCTGTTCTTCTTACTGCCTATGCCGACAAGGAACTGTTGAAAGATGTTCTGAACATGAACCTTGTTGATACAGTTATTGAAAAACCTCTGAACCTGCCCGAGCTATCTGATTTACTGGATGAGCTGAGCGAAAAGATTTACCTTGAACGAGCTCAGGATGAAGAGCAGGATAAACTGAAAGAAGTTTATAAGCTATTGTCGGAAGATGATTTTGATTTTGATTTCATCGGTAAAAACGGCGATTTGAAAAAAATATGGGAAAAGACAGTAAGTATAGCATCTACTGATGAGAATGTACTGATTACCGGTGATACCGGAACCGGAAAGGATGTTCTTGCAAATCAGATTCATCTGCAAAGTCCAAGGGCTGAAGCGCCGTTTATAAAAATAAACTGCGGAGCAATTCCTGCGACCCTTATTGAGACCGAGCTCTTCGGTCATGAAAGAGGTGCTTTTTCAGGAGCCGGGAAATTAAAACACGGGAAAATTGAACTGGCAGACAGGGGGACACTATTTCTTGATGAGATAGGAGAACTGCCGTCTGAGCTTCAGACCCGTTTACTTCATGTAGTTGAAGATAAAGCTATTGAAAGGGTAGGCGGAACAGAGAAAATTGCCGTTGATTTCAGGTTAATCTCAGCAACCAATAAAAATCTCGATAATACAAAGGAATCCGGATTCAGAAGTGATTTATATTATCGGCTATCAACTGTTCATCTCAGTCTTCCCCCTTTGTCTGAGCGTCATCAGGATCTTCCTATTCTGATTTTGTCTCTGGTGAAAAAGAATATAAGGCATTTTAAGAAACCGGAGTTCACGGTCAGTCTTGATGCAATGCTTGCCATGCGTAAATACAGTTGGCCGGGTAATATTCGTGAGCTTGAAAATGTAATCAAGCAGATGATTATTATGAGATCGGAAGATGATCTGATTATTTCAGAAACTGATTTCAGCAGCTATTCTCTGGGGTGCTATGCGGAACCTGGTTTTGAAGAGTTAATTGATGCGGGAGCAGCAGGAATCCTTGATAAAAAAATAAAACTGATTGAGATTGAGCATGCTGTCCTTGAAGCTGTTCTGAAAAAATGCGGAGGGAGGGTGATGAAGGCCTCAAGGCGTTCAGGCATTCCGAAGGACAGGTTCTATCGCATGCAGGAGAAGAACCGGTGATACGGGGGAATGGAGCTGCTCGCTCAGTTATTTTAGCCGGTATATTATTTCTATCAGTTTTAATTACTCTTGGATCCTGCTCAGAAGATACAATTTTTCATATAATAGAAGAAGATTCATCAGAGCCTGTTATCGATCTATCTCAATGGTCTTTTACCGATGACGGACCTGTTCGGTTATTCGGAAATACATGGGAATTCTACTGGAGCAGGCTATATACCCCGGAAGCATTTAAAGGCGGGGTCTACAATCCTTCAACAACTTCCCTGATTGAGCCCATATTTATTGCAGGCGGAGAGGCTTGGAACGGGCTTGAAGTCGACGGTTGTAAACTTCCTGCTGACGGTTACGCTACATACCGCACCATCGTCAAACTTCCTGAAGCCGGATTAGTATACAGTTTTTATATGACCAACCAGGATTCTGCATACAGGTTATGGTTGGACGGTGAGCTTGCAGCCTCGAACGGTATTGTAGCAGCCCGAGCGGAAGACTATAAGCCGCAGAGACTGCCGAAACTCTTTCATTTTCAGGTTCAGGAGACCGAGCTTGAAATTGTGATGCAGATTGCAAACTATACCCATAAGTGGGGAGGGCTTACAAATAATATTTTTATCGGACTGCCTGAGCAACTGCAGTCCTATCTCGTAAGGCAGTATTTAACTGCAATCTTTATCAGCGGCGCTATTTTGATAATGGTCTTTTATCATCTATTTCTGTTTATAAACCGCAGAAAGAATGTTTCATCGCTTTTATTTTCCATATTCTGTTTTTCGATACTTATCTGGGATCTATTTTCACAGGACTACCTCTTTTTTCAAGTCTTTCCGGGATTTCCGCTTGTACCAGGTTTGAGACTGCATTTATTCATGCTTTTTTTGGCATCTCCAAGCTTCGTACTGTTTATAAATTCTGTTTTTCCAGGGCAGCTGAAGAGGTTTACGATTTGGTCTGTTCTTATTGCTGGAAGCCTTATATGTTTAACAGCAGTGCTTACTCCTGTAAGTTTTTTTACGAACATAATGTTGAAAGCTTTTTATGTTACAGTAATGTTTCATTGTGTATTGATAATGTTTGTTTTAATCAGATCTATTTTAAGGAAATCTGTCGGTGCTGGTTTTTCGACATTGGGATTCCTGATATTTTTTGCAACAGCTATATATGATATTTTAGCAAATCTCAAATTTATAGTAGGAAGTCCGTTTGGACCCTTTATGCCATTCAGTCTGTTCATCTTTATTCTGATTCAGTCGTTTCTGCTTGCTATGAAATTCTCGGGTGCTTTCAAAGATCTTGATTTGATGACCCGGAGTCTTGATCTAAAGGTCAGAGAGCGCAGCATGCAGCTAGCAGAAGTACAGAGAGATATGAGTGAGCATGAAAAGCTTGCTGCAATCGGAACGATGGTAGGAGGAATCAGCCATGAAATCATGAATCCCCTAAGCGGTATAACCGGACCGTTGAGTGTCTTGAGACAGGAAATTGAAAACAGTTCTTTAGAGAACAAGGAGTTGTTGAGAAAACATCTTGATTACATTGAATTGAACTCTGATGATATCTACCGGGCAGTGAAAAACCTGAATGCTTTAATTAAAGAGCAGAATATTATCAAGCATCCTGTCAAATTGCGGGAGATTGCTGAAAAGGTAATCAGTCAATATCAAAACTCTGATGCCGAGATCATTTTTGAATCCTTAACAAACAAGAATGATATAATCTCGACTGATGAAGGTATTTTGTTTCAGATTTTGAATAATCTTGTTTCCAATGCTGCAGCCGCAACAGATGCTTCCGGCAAAATCCAAATAATCTACTCAATTTCTGAAACCGACGCGGCAGTTCTAAGTGTTTCTGATAACGGATGCGGGATGGAAGATAAGGTGAAGTCAAAGGCCTTCGATGCTTTTTTTACTACCTGTGAAACTAAAGGCGGAAATGGACTAGGCCTTTATCTCGTAAAACGTCTGACTGAAAGCCTCGGATGGGGTGTTGATATTGAATCAGAAGTTGGCAGGGGTACCAGGGTGAAACTAAATATCAACGATTAAGGATGCCGAGTAAATAGAGGCAAACTCACTACCGTCGGCAGATTCGCGGTCGTATCCTGTATAGACTTTAATTTCTCCAAAACCAGTTTCTGTAAGCAGATCGTGTAAATCTGCCCTCGTTAGGGGTAGCAGCGGTGTGCTGTCTGATTGAATTTCTCCGTTTGTGAGACTGGTCAGGCTAATATGAAAATCGAGTCTCCCATCGGATCTTCTGGCATAACTCCGTTTAAAAAGTGTATTTTCGGTTTTAATATCCGGAAAATCGAAACTGTCCCTGGCCTTAAGCCTGCTGAAGTTGATGAGCTGAAAAATAAGTCTTCCGCCCGGTGCCAATACAATTGCAGCCTGGGTGAAAAACTCTTTTACCAGTTCATTGCCTGGAAGATGGGGCAGGGTGTTGCCGAAACAG
>DMKD01000293.1 GCA_003454605.1 Spirochaeta sp.
AGAATAGTCATATTAGTATAGATACATACTATATTCAAGGGGACTATTATGTCAGCTGTAACAGAAGCAATAAAACAAGCATGGGAAAACCGGGAAGGTCCTATTGTTCTAACTACCGTAGGAAACGATGGAAATCCAAACAACATCTACGCTACAGAGGTAAATATGCAAGGCAACGACAAAATAGTAATTGCCAACAAGTTCATAGACAGAACTATGAAGAACCGACTTCCGGACAGCAAAGGCTCAGTGGTTTTCGTAACCGAAGACAAGAAATCATATCTTGTTAAGGGAGAAGTTCACTACGAATATGCCGGAAAAAATTTCAAATTCATGAAAACCTGGAGTAAAGACAGGCATCCGGGACACGGTGCTGCTGTAATCAATATTGATTCAGTGTTTGAGGACGGTCGGCAGGTTGTATAAACTTTAGATAAACCGTTTCATCAAATTATCGCAAATTTCATATACATTGCTTTGATTAATTCCATGCTGTTCAATTACCCCTTGGACAGCATTTTTTTTATCTTCATCCTCTAAGCTTTCAAGCAGGACAAGCCTGCCTGTTCTACGGCCGACGCGGAATATCATCTGATCTTCCTCACTTAAATTCAAGAATTTCTCCATCACTGCAATCATCTGTGGTTTATCTTCAGGAAACCGGCCCTTGAGTTCGGGAAGCATGTTGAGGATATGGTCGTTCTTCAGAAAGCTTGTTATTCCATCAAGATTTTTAATCATTAAAAGAAGCTCTTCAATCATTTCTACATCATTGGTACGCGTAAAAGTGCCGTTTTCATAGTCCTCTACCAGAGGGATACCGTCGGGAAGCCCCAGGGTGCGTATGCGAATGAAGTCAGGATTTATTCGGTTTAAAGCATCAGCCGTCTCGAGCGCGTTACATTCCGAGAACTCACGTCCTCCAATTCCCGGCATATAATATTCAGACAGCTCTATCCCCGCCTTTTTTATCTTCCGGCCGGCATCTATATGTGTCTGCTTATCAACACCCTTTTTCACAAGCTCAAGCACCTTATCGCATGCGCTCTCAAGGCCGATATGAATACGGTTGAGTCCTGCAGCTGAAATATCCGCAAGATGTTCGTTGCTTATACCGGCAATTGTGTGTGAGCGGGCATAGGATGTAATACGCTCAGTACCGGGAAAACATTCGCGAAGATATTTCAGAATCTCAATCATGCGCTCAGGTTTGATAACCAGACTGTTGGCGTCCTGCAGGAAGATTGAGCGCATACCGCTGTGATGCCAGTGTTCGGCAATCTGCGGCGCCCAGCCTCCCTCGCTCGACGGTGCGTGTTCAGGCATGCCGTCTATTTCATCAGAGAGCCTGAAATAATCGGTCCAGGTCTTTATCTGGTCGATGTCACGCTTTACATCATCAACAGACCTTGTACTGAAGCGTTCACCCTTATAGAGACCACAGAAGGTGCATTTATTCCAGGGGCAGTTACGGGTGATGCGAAGCAGAAGGCTGTTGGCTTCACTGGGAGGTCTGATAGGCCCGACCTCGTAGCCGGTCCAGTCGGGAGATTCTTTCATGATATTGAATATAACACGGTATTATTACTTATTATAGATAAAATAATATGTGACAATATCTGCTGCGGTTCCCGGATGGAGGGGCAGGGCATGTGTCTGCCATAGACAATTATTGTGATTTGCAGTATCCTATTCATATATCAAATACCTAAGTTAGCAAATGGACAACCATTTAGCCTGCATGATGTAAATTTTGGACTATATCTGTAATAATTCTGGTCTTGGGATTGCAATCAAATATTGTGTTTCTGTTTTATAAGGTTAAAAACGTGGTACCTGAGAGTTCCTTGGATTATCATAAACAATGAAACACGGGTATGAGATATTCTATTTTACATTTCTGAATGATATTGTTTACTTTTTCTAACTGCATGAAAATTTCAATTCTTCTCATACTGTTTCACATGGTTCGATAGTAATTATATCCTATACTATTCAGACTGCAAAATTTATATAGAATAATATTCTATCATCTCGATTTAAATGTAGATAATTGACAATTCCTAAAAACGAAATCTAAATTATCTAACCCTCTTCAGTGATATCTAAATGATTTTAGATAAGGAAACACTATGAAACCGAATAATTTAAATAAAAAGCGAGTGACTACCGCGGTGTTGCTTGCAGCCGGGACAGGAAGCCGTCTTTATCCCTTGACTCAAGAAGCCCCCAAATGTCTGACCATGGTGAATGGCAGTTCAATATTAGAACGATTGATTTCAAATTTAAAAACACATGGGTTTAAAAAGTTAATTATCGTTACTGGTTATCTTCAGGACTGTATTAAGGATTTTTTGGGAAACCAGTCAGACGGAATAAAAATTGAATATGTTTTCAGTTCAAAATACAAAACAACAAATAACATCTATTCATTATGGATGGCGCGAAATAAAATAAGAAATTCGTTTATGCTTATTGAGAGTGATCTCGTATTTGATGAATCTCTACTGTCAGATATGATTTATCCTGATAGAATAGCTGCAGCCCGTCTGCAGCCTTGGATGGACGGTACATGTATCACGGTGAATCAGAGAAATATGGTCAAGACTTTTGTAGCGGATGATGCTGAATCATTTGGCGAGGTAAAATATAAAACTGTGAATATCTACAGTCTTTCTTTCAACTCATGGTCGAAGATATTGAAAAGATTAAATGAATATATTAAGGATGGGAAGGTTAATGACTATTACGAAAAAGTCTTTTCTGATCTGTTAGCTGAAGGCAGCCTGTCTTTTGAAAAAATCTCCTTCGATCATAAACCCTGGTATGAAATAGACAACCTGATAGATCTTGCAGAAGCAGAAAAACT
>DMKD01000294.1 GCA_003454605.1 Spirochaeta sp.
TGCTGATGTTGTGCTCATACAGTGGAACTGCTCCCTGTCGGTTCAATGCTGCGTCTGTTATTCGGTTATAATCCGGATAAAAATCATTTATCATTCGACACTCCTGTGAGTAGAATTATATTGCGCTTTTCTATGTTTAAATACTATTAAATTGCTCTATAATGTAATAATATTGCTAAATGTCAGATCTTATCCCAGGGTTGAAGTTTGAAGAAGATGGTTTATCTTCTCAACTTCCTGTAAAACATTTTGTACGTACTTTTGAAACTGATAAAATGATCAGGCTTCATTATCATCGAAGTCTGGAAATAAATATCTGCCGAGACGTTGAGGGAATAATCAGGCTTGGCGGAGCAGAGCATAGTATCGCCAGGAACTGTATAATAGTTCTTCCGCCCGAATCACCTCATTCTTACAGAATTCTCAAGTCTGAGGGCTCTATTGAAGTTTTTCATTTTATGATTAAAGAAATGCCCGGGCTTGAGTCTGCTCTTAATGACACTCTGCAGCGGCAAATTATCCCACTTGCAGATTGTTCAGCTGAGGCTGCACGGCAATTTACCTTCTTCCGTAAAAAGCAAAATATTACGTCACATTCTGCACTCAGAATGTCCGGGGCTCTTATGATTCTTGTTGATGAACTGTGCGGTAAAGTTGAAGTTCGTCGTCCTGAGTCGTTAAATCATAGATCTGATGATTTTCTGTACAAGGTTATTAATTATGTTGAGAAAAACTACGGAGAGCGAATCAGCCTTAATGATGTTAGCGGATATACCGGAACATCGAAATATCATTTCTCTAGACTATTTAAGAAAATAACCGGAGAATCCTGGTCGTTCTACTTGAAGATGGTTCGATTATCCAATTCTCTACTGCTGCTAAAGCAAGGGACTCCTGTCATAGATACAGCTTCAGCCTGTGGATTCGAGTCAGATTCTTACTATATCAAATGCTTCAAGATAGAGTACGGAATGACCCCTCTGCAGTGGAGAAAAAATACGGCATTTACAACTAAATCAGGTTATAATTACTGCGGAGGAACATATGCTCAAGAAAGAAATAATCAAGGGACAGAAAAGCTGGCTCATCGAAAATGACAGTGTAAAACTATATCTTACAGAATTCGCCGGGCATATGGCTCCGGTAACCTTTTTCTGTGATACAGACAGCCCTGTTGAACCCTATTATATAAATCCATGGGCTGAAGAATCACCCGATATGAGCGGGCAGTCCGGGGTTCTTCTTCCTCTGCGGGGAGATTTTTTCTGTCTCCCTTTTGGAGGCGATAACAAATGGAGGGGGGAAAGCCACCCTCCTCATGGCGATGTTCAGGAGGATAACTGGAAACTCGAAAGTTTTTCTAATTCAGATAATATGACTGAAGCTGTATTTTCCTTTGATATGAAAACCAGACCCGGGAGGGTTGTTAAAACCCTGACACTCAAGGATGGTGAGAACAATATTTACACTGCAGACCGAATCGAAGGTTTTGCTGGCCCTGCATGCCCGGGTCACCACGCAACATTTCATGGAAACTCTGAGAAACACATCAGTATGGGACCGATGAAGGCAGGTTTTACAAACAATAATAGCAGCAATGGTTGTGGTGGTGATGAATATTACTCACTCGCAGGGTTCGAGAAATTTGATTCGTTGAAGAAGGTTCCAACAATATGGAAAGAAGAACCCTTTGCTGATTGCTCGATTTTTCCGGCCCGTGAAGGTTTTATTGATATCTTGCAGGTTTTTATAGACGATACTGCCGATTTCGCCTGGACTGCAGCTGTAGTACCCGAAGAGGGCTATCTTTGGTTTGCACTGAAGAATCCTAAGATTCTGCCGTCGACTGTTATATGGATGGAAAACCGCGGCCGCCATGGTGCTCCCTGGAATGGTCGGAATTGCTGTATTGGTATAGAGGATGTCTGTTCCCATCTTGCTGATGGATTATCAGTTTCTGCTGGTGGTAACGAACTTAACAGGCAGGGGCTTAAAACCAGCATCATGCTGACTGATGATAATCCAACTACAGTAAAATATGTTCAGGGGATTGTGCGGATACCGGACGGGTTTGACCGTGTTGGGTCCGTGGAAAAAATAGATGATGGAATAAAGTTGATATCAGAAAATGGTAAAACTGTTTTAACGCGGGTAGATCTTTCATTTATTCAATAATATAAATAAACATCCGGAAAGACCACCTCACGCTCCCCGATTTTTTACTATCATAAATTCATTGACTATATTAATTTCAAATGACTTCGCTCGGAACCTTTTTCCCATTCTGCTTCAACTGCCGCATGTTCCGACTGTATTTTTTTTAACACTTCTTCAATTTGGCTTGTTTTCACTAGAATGCAGACGAATTTCGATCGAATTCTTTTCAAATTGGGACCAAAAACCTTTGCTACTGCCGTATTTACTTTTTCTGCGGACAAAATCGCGGTTACACTTTTAGCCTTCCGCGGATCTGCGTGAGATTCGTTTTCTACATCTGTTGAATTGTCAATACTTTTTATAAAACGATGACCTTCTTCGTTAATTTCATAAATATAATAAAAATCAGCATCACCGAAATGCTTATTATTTGTAGTCTTTCCATCATCAGTTGCAACCGCGGCAATAATTCTCATTTTTGCCCCTTCTTCTGATTATAGAGATCTTCTCTTATCATCCTTTTCCCGCAAGCTGGACATTTCATATCAATGCAGGATACACCTCTCTGATGAGAGACCTTTTCTCCACAACTGCTGCATATACAATTGCCGCCGAGACCAAACCCCCCGCCGCCTTTTCCTTGACCTTTTCCAGACATATATTTCTCCTGTGTCTTTAAGATTTCACTTAAATAATAATGAACATATGCTCATAAGTCAAGATATCTAGAAACAAATATATATTTATAGGATTATATTTACACTTAATAGGGTTTAAAACAGGATGTTAAATCAGCTGTTATGTGGATAGTTTCCTTTTAATACAAACCCGTCAGGTTGCCAACACCGAATATTACAAGAGATACAATAACTGACGCAATCAGGGTCACAAATACACCTGCAACGGCCATGGATGTTGTGAGTGTTGCAGGCATAGCGATTGTAAGCGGAGCAATTCCAATATTCTGAGCAAGTGCAATCATAATTGGAATTGTTAAGCCTGTTATTCTGCTTATAAAAGGAGAACACATCCATAGAATAACAGTCATAAGAAATATCACAAGCGTAATTATCTCTTCTCTGTTCATCGCAGGAAGATTGACATACTCCTGTTTAAGCTCTTGTTTCGTCTTTTTTAGATGTTTCATCTCAGGTTTGAAAAACATGAGCAGAAATCCCCATACCGGGAAGAGCAGCAGTGCTGGCGCCGGCACAAAGAATTTCATCCAGTCGAGAAAATCAACTTCAATTCCAGCCATTTCCTTCAGAAATCCGATTGCTATTGGATTCGGACCGGCCCCTGAGGGAGTTGCAATCCCGCCTATAATTGACCCCCCAGCAGATTGATATCATAAGAGCTCTGCCGAAGTTAGATTTTAATGGAGAAACACCCTCCTCTTCAAGAATTGACTTTCCCAGCGGAATCAGCATCGCAGCAACCGCCAAATTAGTTAGCCACATCGAAAGCAGGGTCCCTACGATGAGGAAACCGAGAATAATCATAGAGGTGCTGTTCCCGGTTTTTGAGAGCAGAAATACCGAGATGCGTTTACCCAGGCCGATGTGGGTGATGAAGGCCGACAGAACAAGCACACAGATGAAGAAAATAAATATGTGATTGCCGAAACCGACTGAGACGATTTCTTTAAAATTCTCTACCTTCAGGAAGGTCAGCAGTGCCATACTCAGCAATCCGGTTATATGAAATGGAATCGCCTCTATCATCCACAGTATTAGAGCGAATAATAGAACACCCATCGCGGCCGTCCGCTTGAAGAAAGTTTAATTCCATCAACAAGGGTAATATTTACCGGCAGCGGGATATTAGCAAAGACAACAGCTGCGAAGAGTGAAGAAGTCAGAATTATTCCTTTCTTAAAGGAGCTGTTCACCAAGGGCCTCCTTCAAAAGCCGGCCCACCAAGAAAGGCTATCAGGGGTTTCTTAAATCTGCCTGAAGATATTTCCTCTGCGACTTCTTCTTCCATAGAACCGCCGAGTTCACCAATTATAACTACCGCATCAGTTTCCTGATCCTCTTGAAAAGAGGAAAGCATTTCGGCAAACCTG
>DMKD01000248.1 GCA_003454605.1 Spirochaeta sp.
TTGAACCCGAACCTGTTGTTGAACAGATTATTGTTTCACGACCACGAATCTTATCAGCCTCCCGGCCGGAGAAGATAGATTGGGAAAATGCCGTAAACAAAGGCGGATTATCTGTTAATGTGACGAGCCCCGAGACAGTCTCATTCTATAGATCGAAAGCCGCTGTGAATGGTTATCTAAGCGGATTTGAGAATACAGCGACTTTGAGATGGGAACTTGCGGGAACAGAACAAAGCGGTGAACTTCTATTAAGGCCTGAAGAACAGTTCGATTTTGAACTCGAAACCTCTGCTCAAACCGAGACTCTAAGATTGACACTGACTGCGTCATCGGAAGGATATCAGGATTCTAAAGTTATTCTACTTCTTGTGAATGATGAAACAGGACCTCAAATACTTCTGGATGATCATGCTGCGGAAATTCTTTTCTCAGATGAGTTCAAAGCAGGCGGAAAAATTATTAATTCCATTGAGGATAATCTAACAACCGAAATTAAATCAGCGGGATTTGAAATAATCGGATCATTCTCGAGCTCAGAGCTTATCCTGGCTGATGACGGTAGTTTCACCATTAAAGCTGATGATCCGGCCTTCGGGAATATCGGATCTGATCCATTCATTATAAAAATATCCTGCGAAGATTATAACGGTAATATTTCGACTGAATATCTTTCGGTAATTAATAAACCTCTGAGTTATCCCCTTACAATTACAACCCCTTCCGAAGGAAGTCTTTTCAACGGCAATATAGATATCGAAGGTGAAGCTCCCGGGTTTAAAGAGATCTTCTGGGATATAGTAGGTACAGGTCTCTCAGGAACAGTTAAAACAGTGGATTCATCCTTTTCTTTTCCTGTAAGACTGTCAGGCATTGGCGACAGTCTGATGCTTCGAATTACTGCCGGTAGCGGCGATAAAAGCACACAGGCGACAAGAACTATCTACAACAGCAGAACCCCGCCGAAACTGCAGATAAAAGCACCTTCTACAGGTGATTATTATCGTGATTCAATATTTCTGGATGGAAAACTGCTTCAACAGGATGATAACACCAGTATACTTGATACTGTGAAAAATCTATCCTGGGGGATTCCCAGCACCGACTCAAGCAAAAATATAATTTTCTTTGATCAAGATGGAAACTTCGGCCTTGATATCATGACCTCATCTTCGAAAGGTCTGCTTCCTGTTGAACTGAATGCTGAAGATTACAATGGGAATACAGCACACACTTTCATCCTGCTGCAGGATGGTAATATTAATCCTGAAATAGTACTTGAATCACCGATGAACGATTCGCTATTCGGAACCTATATCTACCTCTCCGGCATAGTCAGTGATCCCTACGATGGTTCGAATTATGCCGGGATTGACAGAGTAGATTATACAATCAGTTCATTGGACGACTACAACCTTGAGCCGCTTACCGGGTCACTTGAACTTGCGGAAGATAACCGTTTTGATATACAAATTCTTGCGACAGAACTCAGCGGCAGACAGCAGATTGATCTTACCGCTTTTGCTGCCAACCTGAACAGCTCAAAGTTTTCTGTTGAAATAAACCGAGGCAGCAGTGATATTACCGGGTTCATACTCGATTCTGAATCGAACCTTCTCAGCGCGGACTGGCAGGAAGTTCCGGGCGCAAATAATTACACCCTCTACCTGACATCAGACGGCAGTGAGCCGGAAGACGATAACGCCAGGGTATTTAAAAATATAACACCTCCGCTTCTAATTGACGAAGTGACATCCGGGTACCTATACAAAGCAAAAGTTAAGGCCGAAACCGAATATGGAGAGCTCTGGTCAGCAACCGAAGAACGAATAATTACCAGGAATGGATTATTCTCACTTTCCGCAATTGAAGAGTTTAGGCAGATAAAACTTAACTGGAACAGCATTCCAGCCTCTGACGAATATTCAATTTTTCGATCTTCCAACGATGATCAAGAATACAAAATAATCAAAGATCATCATATCTATACCTCATTCATCGATAAGGATGTTATTTTCGGAACAGATTATTCATACATTATAACCCCGGCCGGTCATGAATACGCGGAGAGCAATATGGTAAAAGCTTCAATCCTGAAGGCGCCGGAAGAACGGATAAAAAAATTAAATTTACTCTCTGAATTTGCCCCACTCGATATCAAGGTGACCGGCAGTTACGGTTACGTTGCAGCGGGTTCTGATGGTTTCCGTATAATCGACCTGACAAATCCAGAGGATCTTACTGTAATCGGGATGCTTGAAACACCTGTCTGCAGATCTGTTTGTGTGCAGGGAGATTATGCCTACCTTGCCTGTGAGGGTAAAGGTCTGGCAGTCGTCAATATAATGGATCCGGGCAATCCTTTTGTTGCAGGTACAAGACCAACTATCAACGCTTTGGATCTGGATATAAAAAATAATTATGCATTTGTTGCCGACGGTGAATCAGGAATTAAAATTATTGATGTTTCCGATGCCAGGTTTCCTGTACGTTCGGCTTCAATCTCAGACAACCCATCAACAACCCTCAGGATCTCCGGAAAGCTGCTTGTAAGCGGGTCAGAATCATCCGCTGTTATTTATGATATCAGCTCTGTTCTGAATCCCGGGGTTCTATCAGAAATTGAGATAAAGAATATTGTCAGCATAGAAGTCGCTGAGGGCCACTGTTTTATACTTTCAAAAACCTCAGGGCTGAATATATACAATATCACCGTCCCTGAATCTCCCGTACCTGTCTCGTCATTTGTCCTTAAGGATCCAAAATCCATTGTCATCGATGAAGACTACGCCTATATCGCTGACGGTAAAGAAGGTCTGAAAGTACTAAATGTTGCAAACCCGGCAAAACCACGAATCTTTGACTCTTTCGCCCTGGGAACAGCTGTATCTGTTGACCGTTATGGTGATAATGTAATTATTGCCGAAAGCAAAGGCTTGTCAGCTGTTCGAACCTTTCTTAATGGAGTTTCATTCGTAATAAATTCTCTGCTCCTCGATATTAAAGCCGGTGCATTATCACTTTTTGAAAATCTCGCGCTTATATCAGGAAGAAATGACGGATTACGTGTATTCGATGTTTCAAATCCGGCATCTCCTGTTGAACAGCAGATTGAGAACCTGCCCCAATATGCAGCATACTCATCTGTTCATGATGATAAACTCTATCTAGCGACCGATTCTGATATTATCTCGGTTTTCAGTTTACAGGATATAGATAGCGGCCTGGTTGAGGAAGATCCTATATCTACATTCGAGATAGATTCAACAATAAGGTCTTTTTCTGTACAGGATGAGATTCTGACAGTATCAGCGGATGATAAAGGCGTTCTATTCTTTAAAGACGGTGCTATAGCAGGTTCAATCAGTTCACCTGCGGCAAAGTTCTGTCTGATTAAAAACCGCACTGCGTATATAGCTGACTATCGTGAAGGACTTAAGGTTTATGATATATCCAATATAGAAGCTCCGGGTTTTTATGAAAGCATCGACATAGAAGGCCCTGACTTTCTGCTTCGCTCTGATGATACCCTTTTAGTTTCCGGAAGAAAAGGAATTTATATCCTCGATATCTCCAACGAGCAAAAGCCATTGCAGACGGGATTCATAAAAACCTACTATGCCGAAAAGGCAGTAATACGCGAACGTTATCTGTATTTAGCTGAAGGCTACAAAGGTCTTTCTATATATGACATAAGCACTCCTGATGCGCCGATGCTGTTAAGTGTCTGTGATACCGTATATGCCGCGAATGTTGAGGTAATCGGTGAATATGCGTTGATTACTGATTTAACCGGACTTCACACAGTAAAAATTTTCATTCCGGACTGGGTAAAACAGCAGTGAAAACCAAACGCTTCAATTACACAAAAACCACCCGCGTTTTCGGGTGGTTTTTGTTTATATAGAATTGATTTTACAATTTGTTCTTATATTCTCTCGCAGCTTTCGCTATTTCCGAGTTCGGATCAATTGCAATCAGTTTTGTGATTGCTGATCTGGCGGTTACGGTTTCTCCACTGTTGTTCGCTGCCACAGCAAGCAGAAAATATATTTCCTGCAGCTTTGCCGGAGTTCTTTTGCCTGCTGTTGAATCATAATCATCAAGAAACTCGAATGCTTCTTCATATGCATAACTTTCAACAAGAAGCTGTCCTTTCAGCAGATAGAAATCAGTGTAGTACTCGGCATCCTCTTCAACCTCCGCCATATCAAGATTCATGAGGGCGTCAGAGTAATCACCCTGAACAGCTGACGTCAAACCGAGAAAATAGAGAGCCTCACTCTCCTCATAAGAATCAGCGGAAAAATCATATGCTTCAGTAAAGAAGTCATATGCATCATTAAATTCGCCAGCTTCGAGGGCATCTCTTCCATCGGCAATAAGCTCCGCTGTTTCGCTGCTCATCCATTCGATACTTACAGTTTCCGCTTCCGCAGCTCTTACACCGCCGACAGTGGACTGGGTCTTGGTAGTATCCTCTCTATGTAGAGTCTTGAATTTGCCAGAGAACAAAGAAGTTGTTCCCGCACCTGCAACTTCCTTTTTTGAGTCTACAAGTTTGCTGAGTTCATATATTCCCTGCCGGGAAAGTTTTATCGTTTCATTTCCGAAGGAGAGTTCTGCATAAGAATCGGTATCAAGTTTAACTACCGCATCAGCGGGTAGAATATCACCTATATAGACCTCATACCATTCACTACCGTCTTTAATATCAAGGAAACCGTCAACGTATTCCGCAGTAAAATCCACTGAAAACAAGGGGCTTACTGATAATACTATCAGAATTAAGAGTGTGAGCGTTCTCTTCATATACTACCTTCTAAAAAAATATCTTAACTAAAATAATACCACATCAAGGCGCATAATACAATTAATGTGCCGGATTTGCAGAAATTTTAACAATGGCGTTTTTGACTGCCTTATGTATCTCATCAGCATATAAGGAATCATTAAGACTTCCGGCATACACTTTACCGAGAAGGGACACTCTATAAAATGGTTTAATGGAATTTAAGGCCAGGCAGGCCATATCAAGAATACAATCCTGACACTTACAGATATCTGCAGCCCAGTCTTCAGCAAGCTGATTTTCAAGATCTTCAAATACAAGACTTTCAGCCTCATTCTCCAGAAAGTTCAATTCATACTCTTCTCTGAAACCCATAGTCTACTCCCTTAGTTGTATTCTTTGGATAGTGATTCAAATCTAGTATATTGCGGAACAAATACGAGATCAACCCTGCCGACAGGACCGTTTCGCTGTTTCGCTAAAATAAGCTCAGTTTTCCTGCCGGCATCATTATCATCATCCGCCCCCATCCTGTCACGATGAAGAAACATTACAACATCGGCATCCTGTTCAAGAGAACCTGATTCCCGTAAATCGGAAAGTTTGGGCGGTTCACCTTCAGCCTGACGTCCTACCTGGGACAGGCAGACAACAGGAATTTCAAGTTCACGCGCCAAGGCTTTAAGAGATCTGGAGATCTCACCTATCTGCTCATGCCGCGGGGTTCTGCCTTTATTTTCTGGTTCAATCAGACCGATATAGTCAATGAAGATGATTTTAACATCTTCATGCATTTTCAACCGCCTCGCGGTTGATCGAATTTGCAGCAGTTTCATATTCGGCGTATCATCAATAAATAGAGGGGATTCATAGATACGTGAAGCCGCTTCAGTCAGTTTTGAAAAATCAGACATCTTGAACATACCAGATCGAAGGGCGCTGGAGTTTATTCTCGCTTCAGATGCCACAAGACGCTGCATGAGCGCCATATCTGACATTTCAAGTGAAAAGAAACCGGCACTTATCTTCTGATTAATACAGATATTTTGAGCCATTGTGAGGGCAAGGGCGGTTTTACCTATTGAAGGGCGTGCACCTATGATTATGAACTCAGATTTCTGAAAACCGCTTGTCATCTGATCAAGATCAGTAAAACCGGCTGGAACACCGGTATAAGCATCTTTAGTGTGATAGAGTTTCTCGATAGCTTCGATTGTCCTTGAGACAACTTCCCCGGCGTTTTTATAATCAGATGTATTATTGTCAGTTGTGATTTCGAAGATTTTTTTTTCAGATTCCTCAATAATCTCATTGCCTTCGCGGGTTTCATCGTGGGCATCGGCAATCATCTGACTTGCCGTTATTATCAACCGCCTCCTGACACTGGCATCTTTTACAATTTTTGCATAATACTCGACGTTTGCACTCGTTGGTACAAAATCTGAGAGGGTGGAAATGTAAGCCGCTCCGCCGCAGCTCTCAAGTTCACCCTTATCGCGAAGTTTTTCGGCGAGGGTGATAAGATCTACAGGTTGAGACTGATTTGAAAGGTCGGTAATAGCCTGGAAAATCTTCTTATGGGCGGTGCGGTAAAAATCGTCAGCCCTCAGAAAATTGAGGACTGTATCGATTGCGTCCTGATCGAGGAGTACCGCCCCCAGCGATGCTTTTTCGGCATCATCATTATGGGGTGGTACTTTATCTTTCAGGACTTCGGGTGTCATTATTCTTCTTCGGAAGCTTCCGAAGAGGCTTCAACCTCAGCTTCGGGTTCTTCCCCAGGTTCAGCTACTTTCTCAGTGTCATCAAAAGATTCTTCAGGATCTTCAACTTCTGCTTCAACTTCTGCTTCAACTTCTGCTTCAACTTCTGCTTTAACTTCTGCTTCGACGGATTCTTCGAAAGCTTCTTCAGAAGCTTCAGCATCGCCAGATGCTTCGTACTCTTCTGAATCTTCATCATCAGCATAAGCGTCTTCACCGACACCTACAGCCTCTTCTTTCCTGTTTTTTGCTGCTTCAACCTTACGTGCAATTGCAGCTTCTGCTTTACCATCGGTCGAAGCAACTACAACATCAATTTTTGCAGTCTCACCGCTATAGAGCTTAATGAGTACGGTATATTTACCAATATTCTTGATAGAAGTTGATGCAATATCAATCTTCTTTTTCTCAATGCTGACTCCCTCTTTTTCAAGAGCTTCAGCAATTACAGCGTTGTTTACAGATCCGAAAAGCTTACCAGTTTCACCAGCAGGCATTTTAACTGTGAGTGAAAGATCTTCAAGCTGCTGCTTGAGACCCTGTGCTGCTTTTCTCTTCTCTTCTTTTCTCTTCTCAATAGTTACTTTTCTGCTCTCGAAAACGGCCTGGTTCTGTTTGTTAAATGCAACAGCAAGCCCCTGAGGAAGGAGGTAGTTTCTTGCATAGCCATTGGCTACTTCACGCACATCCCCTTCTTCTCCGAGATTATATACATCTTCGTTAAGTATAATCTTCACGACTAAGTACTCCTTATAGATTTTCGTAAATTTATCCAGGTTTCGGAAATACCCAAAACCGGAAGTCCTATTATCACAACATAATTTATTCCAGGCATTAACAGCATCAGAATGAGAAATATCTCAACCATCAGCCGAAGGCCGTTCGGTAATTTAAATTTGCCCATCAGACTGCGGATTATCCCGAGTCCCTGCAAACCGTAGACAAATAGTAATATCAAACCGGTATTCCATATTACCGGAGATGCAAAACCAAGGTCTGCTAACTCAAAAATCTCGACAAGCATTCCGACAGCTGCTAGCAGGGTCGGCCACAGAAGGTTTTCAGGAACCCTGAAATCCATCAGCGATAATGCATTTCTGCGCTGCATTCTGAACAATATTACCTCAGATGTCCTTGCACTTATCAGCAGAATCAGAAAAAACATCGCGGCGGCGGCTCGCATGTAAAAACTTTTCATGTAGCCGAGCATCCCCTCTTCACCGAGGTATGTTTTAACAACCTCGCTTTCATAGGTATCAGCCCCTTCTCCGAAGAAAACACCTGCAATCGCATTTATCTGACTGCCCACAGCCTCGGTAAATACTTCATTCTGCTGAAGTATCATAAATACCGGTATAAAAACCAGCACCATTGCTGCTGTAGCAATGAACAATCTGTACAATCTTCTTAATCCTGAAATACCAGGAATTATATCTATGATAAAGAACATACCAAGCATCAGTAATACCGGGATCATCATCTCGATGATAACCAATGCACCTCTTAAATCGGCATCAATAACCGACCGGGTCTTCCAAACCGACAGAACAAGAAGAATGAATATCACACTTCCGGCACTAATCAGCAGATCCTTGGATCCCTTTCTGTAATACAGGGTGTAAAGCGGAACAGTAAACAGAAGAATCAGAAAACCGACCTGACTGCATACGACAGACAGTACAACGGCCATAGCCAGATCCCTCAATCTGCTGCTGTTTCCCTGAAATTGAAGCATATTGCTATCTCTTCATGAACGGCAGAAGCGCAATTACCCTTGCCCGCTTAATTTCTCTTGCGAGCTGTCTCTGGTGCTTGGCACATGTACCGGTAATTCTTCTGGGAAGAATTTTTCCGCTTTCCGTTACGAATCGTCTAAGTACTTCAGGGTTCTTGTAATCCATTACAACCTTCTGAGTACAGAATCTGCACACCTTTTTTCTGAAAAAGGATTTGTTTCTGGGACCGCGGTTATAGCCGCCCCTGTCGTCACCGCCCCGATCTTCGGGACCTCTTTTTATTTCATCACTCATGTGTAAAATCTCCTGTTAGAATGGTATATCATCCTCAAAATCCGCGGAATAATTATTATCCGGCTGAAATTTTTCGCCGCCGCCCGGGGTTCCACCCTGTGGTGCGTTATTGATACCACCCTGCTGCTGTGCGCCGCCGTAGCCGCCGGAGGGATTGCCCCCCATTCCGCCCTGCTGCTGATAACCACCGCTCTGCTGTCCGCCGCCGCCTTGTCCGCGACCGCCCAACAACTGAATATTGTTAGCGATGATCTTCACCTTGCTTCTCTTATTTCCGTCCTGCTCCCATCGATCCTGACTCAGCGAACCTTCTACGGCTACCTGCTGACCCTTTGTAAGATACTGATTAAGAGATTCCGCCCGTTTTCCAAACAGCGCCAAGTCAAAAAATGACACTTCGTCTTCCCAGCTATCCCCTGACCTCTTTCTGCGGTTAACTGCTAAGGAAAAACTGCTTACGGCGAGTCCTGAATTGGTATATTTCAATTCTGCATCGCGGGTAAGCCTGCCAATTATGACAACGTAATTTACATCTTCCATTTCTGGCTCCTGTTTAAAGACTTACTAGTCTTTTTTAACGAACATGAATTTCAGAACTTCGTTAAAGAGTTTGATATTTTTTTCTATTTTGACGATTGAATCAGGTGCAAGCTCTACTGTGAAAAAGTAGTAATGTCCTCTTGATTCTTTTTTGATCTGGTAGGCAAGTTCACGATCACCCATATCGTCCTCTTTAACGATATTAGCTCCCGCTTTATTAAACTCTTCTTTTACCTTTGCAAGCCCGCCGTTGTAGGCGTCGGCTTCAGTTCGAAAAATAAAAACAACTTCGTAGTTTCTCATTTTTCCTCCCTATGGTCTTAATGATCCGCATTCATACGACGCGGATAAAGAGGTCACGATAAATTACCACAGGGAAAGGACTTGGTCAAGTAATGAAGTTCGGAGAATAATTA
>DMKD01000095.1 GCA_003454605.1 Spirochaeta sp.
AATCAATGACCTCTGCCGATTCCTTTATATACTCTATCGCCTTAACACTGCCGGGCAGCTGTTTCGAAAGCTGATCGTAATAACCTATCTTTGTGTTCACTCCCTGAACAACTTCGCCGTCATCAGGAGCTATTCGTCCGGTAATAATGTTAAGCAGAGTTGATTTACCGCTGCCGTTCCCCCCAAGCAGACCTATACGATCACCCTTTTTAAAACTGTAGGAAAAATCACTGATTATGAGACAGTCATCCCAGCTCTTTTCCACCTTCTCAATTTCGATGATTTTACTACCGAGCCGTTTTCCAGCAACTGAAAATGTGTCAGATACAGCCGTCGACTGCGGAACCAGCTCTTTCAACTGAAAAAACCGTTCTTTACGTTTTTTATCCTTCCCGGCCCGGGCGCGCGGCCCGCGCTTAATCCACTCAGCTTCATTTCTCAGAATATTATTGATCCTGCCCTCACCCTTTTCCCGGGCTTCCTGCCGCAGGGCTTTAAGTTCGAGAAAGCGGCTGTAATTCCCATCATATGAATAGATAGTCTTATCTTCAATCTCGAGAATGCGGCTGCATACCGCATCCATAAAATATCTGTCATGCGTAACAAGAATTACAGCCTTGCCTGAATTTTTCAGGTATTTCTCCAGCCAGTTTATTGTCGATATATCAAGATGGTTCGTGGGTTCATCAAGGATAATCAAATTTGATTCAATTACCAGGGTGCGGGCCAAAGCTGCCTTCTTCAGCATACCGCCTGAAAGGCTGACCATTTTCTGATTCAGATCGTTAATACCGAGCTCCGACAGGATTGAATGTATCCGACTCTCGAGATTCCAGCAGTCAAGAAGCTCCATGTCGGACATCAAATCGGCCAGTAAGGATGAGGAAGGATCATAATCGGGCTGTGAAACCAGGGTCTCATACTCTCTAATCAGCGTCATCTCACGCGATTCTCCCGAGAGGACGAAATCCGCTATACTGTAGCCGTCCTGGAATACAGGGTTTTGTTCCAGTGCTGCGGTACGAAGTTCGCGGTTTCTTGAAACCTCACCTGCCTCGGGCGTTCTGAACCCCGCGATAATACTCAGAAGGGTCGATTTCCCGCAGCCGTTTCTGCCGGTGATCGCTATTCTGCTGCTGCTGTCTACACCAAAGGTTAGATCGCTGAAGAGCAGCCGGCCACTCATTGACTGACTAATGTTATTTACTGAGATCAGATTCATGATGCTAATCTATCAAATATTATGAAATCAGAACAGAGCGCATTACTTCTAAAAGGAGCCCTTCTCTCACGGGTTTTGAGATAAAGGCAGTCATTCCGACCTCTTCACATCTCTTTCGCGTTTCTTCCTCTGTACTTGCAGTAACAGGAATAATCGCTACTGGACGGCGTTTATACTCTTCAGTCTTAAATATTGCAATAGAAGTATCTATACCGTTCATCCCCGGAAGACCGATATCCATCAGAACCAGGCAGTATTTTCCAGTTTTGAAATGCTGCAGTGCTGTCATACCATCGGTAACACCATCCACCTGATACCCGTGTTTTTTTAAAGCCATCTCAAGATACATCCTGTTTATAGCCTCATCTTCAACAAGCAGCACCCTATCACCCTGCTCTTCAGCAATATTATCACTATTATCAGAACATAGTTCTTCGCATTTTGACAGAGGGAGTCTGACAATTACGTCGGTACCGCACCCGATCCTGCTTTTTATTTCGATCGTTCCATCCAGTAAATCAACAAGCATTTTCACAATCGATAAGCCTATGCCCAATCCTTTATAAATCTTGAGCTGAGGAGTTTCTATCTGATACAGATTTTCAAATACTTGCTGAAGCTCTTCTTCTGGAATACCAATACCCGTATCTCCTACTTCAAAAACAAGACCATCATCCCAGTAAGATTTGAGGGTGATTCTTCCCTTATCAGTAAATTTCACTGAATTATTCAGTAGAAGAACAAGAATCTGCTCGATACGCTCACGGTCTCCCTCTACCCTGTGGCAGTCCTCGATGCTGTACGAAAACTTAACCGGTTTGTCAGCTAATATTATCCGGCTCATCTGCTCCAGGTTGAGAAACAGCGATTCTATTTTGAATATTGTATTACTTACCTTGCAGTTCCCCGATTCAAGTTCTATCAGATCCAGAAGGTTTCTTATAATTGAAGTAAGGGTTTCTCCCGAAACAGTAATCTTTTCAAGTAAAAACCGCTGTTCGGAATTCAGCCCGGTATCTTCCAATAATGAAGCAAACCCCAGTACGCCGTTAAGCGGGGTTCGCAGTTCGTGACTGATATTTGCAAGGAAGATTGACTTTGCTGAATTCGCTCTTTCCGCCTCATTACGGGCGAAAATGAGTTGTTCTTCCCTGTCATCAAGCTGTTTGATCATTTTATTGTAGGATCTCTCAAGCTCAAGCAGTTCAGATATCCAGGGATTGTTATGAATTATCTGGTAATTACCCTTTGACGATTCGTGTATAGAGGAAATGAGTTTTCCAACGGGAGATGTAATCGTCCTTGTGAGAAAAATTCCGATAACGAAGCATGCGACGAAAAATATCAATAAATATGTAATCAGCTGTTTCGAGAGAACATTGAGATGCTGCTCGGTATTATCAAGTGAAAGCAGAAGTATAATTCTACCGAGGTAAATATCCTCAATTTTTACAGCTGTGGTAACTGATAATTCTGATTCCCCCATGTTCAAATTCGAAACCGTTTTATCTGTATTAAAACACGGATCATCAGGTGCAATCCTGCCGAGATGTTCATGATGGATATCACCGACAACTATATTCTGATTATTTATAATTGACACATCGATCACCGATTGTCTTTGCGAAAACTCTGATATTACAAATTCGAGTGAAGGATAATCTTCACAGAACAGACTGTCAGCTGCAAGAAATGAGATTCCCTCGCACAGCAGTCGGCCATATTCATCCAGATTATCAATGGCATAATCCCTAAATCTCTGATAAGAGAATATTCCAAAAAAAGTAGTAAGAATTACTGTGAATAAAACAAAAACTACTATAATAAACTGAAGAAGCTTAAAAGGTTTTCTTTTCAATTTTCATTCCGCATGGCATTTGATTTGATTTTAAGGTAAAGTTCTTCAAATTCCTTATAATCTGAATTATTCTTAACGACTATTCTATCCAGCTTTAGAGAATCGAGTATTCTACGCCCTTCTGCAGTGTCTTTAGTAATAGATGTCAGTACCGATCTTATCTCTGAGGCTGTATGTTCATCAATCTCAGGGCTGACAGCAAACGGGAATTGGGGAATGTCTATTGACCGTGCAATTATGTTCAGCTGATCATGCGTCTGCAAATATATTTCGGATTGCAGATAGGTATCCTCACTGAATACAACAGCATCGAATTTTCTGTTTATTACGAGAAATGGAAGAGCTTCAATGTTGCCGTTGAATGAAACAGTGTAGTCCTGATCAATAAAGAGATTCTTCTCGGACATCATGTTACGAAAAAACAAGTAACCGGCCAGAGAATAAGGGTTGGTAGATACGATATTGCATCCCTCAAGATCTTCAACAGCTTCGATGCCGCTGTCTGCACGTACCATTACTACTCCGGTAAAAGTCGGTTCTCCTCCGGCAATTATTCTGAATCCTGCAGCATCCCTGATTTTAAAGAAACCGGCATTGCTTGACCAGATGATATCATATTCTCCCCTGATTGCCCGTTCATCAAAATCATTTCGGCTGGGGGCAGTGACCAGCTGTACAGGGATTCCGGTTTGAAGCTCGATCTGCTCAGAAATAAGTTTAAACATTTTAACTATAGTTTTCGGTTTGTATACTGGAAAAATTCCAAATCTAAGCGGTACCTCCGCAAAAGATGAAAACGGGATGAGAACTATCAGTAATAATCCTAAAATAACCAATCTTTTCATAAATAATATATTTAAAATTATAAGAAACTTAGATCTAATTATCAATAAGAAAATAAAATAACTCCATATCCATATTTACAATAGACTTGTGTTTACCTATAATTGCCTCGAAATCAAACAAATGGAGAAATCATGAAAAAAATCGCATCAGTATTTGCAATGCTTATGCTTGCATCTATAGTATTTGCAGGCGGCGCACAGGAAACTGCATCGGGTGAAGATAATTCACTCAAGTACATCATGGAAAAAGGCAGTATTGTTCTTGGTCTTGATGACAGCTTTCCCCCCATGGGATTCCGAGATACAAACGGTGAGATAGCCGGTTTTGATATCGACCTGGCTAAAGAGGTCTGCAGCAGGCTTGGAGTTGAATTAGAGCTTCAGCCAATCGACTGGGACGCAAAGATTCTGGATTTGAACAGTAAAGACATCGATGTTATCTGGAACGGTCTTACAATCACTGACGACAGAATTGAAAAGATCGAGTTTTCAAAGCCCTACATTGCAAACAGACAGATTATCATCGTCCAGACCGGCTCGGGTCTTAACCTGAAATCCGACCTCGCAGGCAAAAAGGTCGGCATCCAGCTCGGCAGCAGTGCCGAAGATGCGGTAAAAAGCGATGCTTCTGCCTTAGACAGCTTCGACGAACTAGTTAAATACCAGGACAATGTTCAGGCTCTGATGGATCTCAGTACTGGACGCATTGGTGCTGTTGTTGTAGACGAGATACTCGGCAGATACTATGTATCAGGAAAGCCCGGTGTATACGAAGTTGCCGACGATTTCTTTACTGAAGAGGAATACGGTATAGGTTTCAGAAAAGGTGAAGCTGCCTTCGTAAATGCGGTTGATCAGGTTATCGATCAGATGGCTGCCGACGGAACCGGAGCTGAAATCTCAAAAAAGTGGTTTGCTGAGGACATTCTTCTCGAACGCTGATGGGATACCTTTTGGAATCGACGTGGTACATTCTTCAGGGATGTACCACAACCCTTAAACTTTTTGCCCTGACCCTGCTGTTTTCTCTGCCGCTCGGATTTATATGTGCGATGGCGAAAACCTCAAAGGTCAAACCTCTGAAGTTTCTCATGGAACTATACACTTCGGTTGTCAGGGGAACTCCTCTTCTTCTTCAAATCTTTTTTGTCTACTACGGGCTGCCTATCTTTTTCCCCGGCCTCAGACTTGAGCGATTTACTGCAGCCGTTCTTACTTTCATACTTAACTACGGCGCGTACTTCACTGAAATATTCCGTGGTGGTATCCAGTCCATAGATCGCGGCCAATACGAAGCTGCCCGCGTGCTTGGCATGAATTATCGTCAGACTATGAGCCGTATCATTCTGCCGCAGACATTTAAGCGTGTACTTCCGCCTGTTGCCAATGAGGCGATAACCCTCGTAAAAGATACTGCACTCGTTGTAGTATTGGGCATTGGCGAGGTGCTCAGAAACTCTAAAGAAATTGTTGCAAGAGATTTTACAATCAGTCCCTTCATCATCGCAGCTGTAATCTACCTCATGCTCAATTATGTTGTTGTATTAATTTTCAGAAAACTTGAACAGAGGTATTCCGTCTATGAATAACACAATGATAAAAGTTGAAAATCTGCATAAAAATTTCGGTTCTCTTGAAGTCCTTAAAGGCATTGATCTCGAAGTAAGAAAGGGAGAAATTATTTCGATAATCGGACCATCAGGATCCGGCAAGAGTACCCTCCTTCGCTGTCTCATACATCTGGAAAAAACAAGCTCAGGTAGTATTATTATCGAAGGCTCTCCAATATCATTCGAAGAGGACGGAAGACAAATTCATTTTGCAGAAAGCGTGATAAGAGAGCGATGTAGAAAGCTTGGAATGGTTTTTCAGAACTTTAATCTGTTTCCCCACAAGACCGCTATTGAGAACATCTGTGAAGCACCCGTCGCTCTAGGGCGCAAATCAAAGGCGGCAGCTCTTGCCTTCGGAGAAAGACTTCTGGAGAGAGTAGGTCTGAGCGAAAAGAGAAACAGCTACCCCTGTCACCTCTCAGGAGGTCAGAAACAGCGTGTAGCGATAGCCAGAGCTTTGGCTATGGAACCGGATGTAATGTTGTTTGATGAACCGACAAGCGCGCTCGACCCCGAACTCATAGGCGAAGTTCTGGCGGTAATTAAAGAACTTGCTGAGGATGATATGACAATGCTCATAGTCACCCATGAGATGACTTTCGCACGGGAAGTTTCCGGCAGGGTAATTTTCATGGATGAAGGTGAAATTATTGAAGCTGCTGCACCTGAAAAACTCTTTACTGATCCGGATCATCCAAGAATAAAAACCTTTCTCGAAAAGATGCTTTAAAATAGAACTACATTTTTTACCCCCCCCTCTTGATTTAGTTGCAATAACCTACTATATTTAAGAAATATTAGTTGCATTAGCATACTATTATTAAAGTGACTGCAGGAGAAGGAAATAATGAAAAAAACCCATAATTCACCGGGACACTATATATCGATAATTTACCGCCATCTGCAGATTTATCTGAACAGCCGATTCTCCGTATTTGGCTTTGGAAGCGGCCAGTATCATTTTTTTAATCACATTGCTCATCTTGGGGGCATCACGCAGAAAGAACTGAGCAGCAGACTGGCTATCGATAAAGCGACAACAGCAAAGGCGATTCACAAACTTACAGAGCTCGGCTACATCGAACAACGCAGGAATAAAGACGACAAACGCTTTAACAACCTGTATTTGACAGAAAAAGGTCAGAAAATTCTGCCGGAAGTAAAAGAGATTCTATCAGCAACCCGGTTAATCCTGCAGAAAGGAATGAGCGATGAGGAATGCGGACTGTCGCTTAAATTAATGGATATCATGCTCGAAAATATCACAGAAGAGACAGCAAAAATTAGAGGATTAAATGAAAGATAAAATAAAAATGATCACAAATGATAGAGAATCAAGAGTTCTCAGCCGCCTTGCCGCTCCAATGATGGCAGGGATTCTCGGCTTCAGCATATTTAATCTGATGGATACATTCTTCGTCGGCAGACTCGGCACCGTAGAACTTGCAGCTCTCTCCTTCACCTTCCCCGTTATCATGATAGTAAGCAGCGTCGCACACGGACTCGGAATTGGAATGACGGCCGCCGTATCAAAAACTGCCGGATCAGGTGATCATGAAAAACTTAAAAATATAATCACATGGGGACTTGTCCTTGCCGTTATCATCGTAGCAGCGTTTATCTCTGTCGGACTTCTGACGATCGAACCGGTGTTCAGGCTGCTCGGTGCCGATGAGGAGACATTACCGGTAATAAAGGAATACATGCGAATCTGGTATATCGGAGCTGCCTTCGTAGTGGTCCCGATGGTCGGTAATTCCGCCATTCGCGGCCTCGGCGACACCAGAGTCCCCTCCATGGTAATGCTGACGGCGGCAGTTATTAATACCATCCTTGATCCGCTGCTGATCTTCGGTTTGGGACCCTTTCCCGAGCTGGGAGTATCCGGTGCAGCCATTGCAACAGTAACAGCAAGATTCGTTACCTTCACCGTAGCTCTCTGGGTACTGATTAAGCGCGAAAAGATGATCAGTTTCGCCGTTCCGTCGGCTGCAGTCAGGGTATGGAAGGAAATTCTGTTTGTAGGGATTCCTAATACCTTCACAAAACTGATTATCCCCTTCGGCACGGCTGTAATAACCAGACTTATTGCCTCATACGGCCGGGAAGCAGTCGCGGGCTTCGGGGTGGCAAGCAAACTTGAAATGTTTGCCCTGATGCCCCTGATGGCATTAACCTCAATTATTCCGGTATTTGTGGGGCAGAATTTCGGAGCCGGCAAAAAGGACCGTGTTTTGAAGGGCATAAGCCTGAGTTGGCGGTTCTCGGTAATCTACGGAATTGGTATCTATATTGTCCTGATGATATTCGGAGAAGATCTCGCGAAACTTTTCAATGCCGACAAAACAGTTATTGAAGTTGTCACACTGTACATGAGCATAGTACCGGCAGCTTACTGCTTCAGAAATATGATGGATCTTTCAGTCACGGTACTATCAGTTACCGGCAAACCGATTCATTCGGCATTCATCAGCCTTACCCAGATGTTCATCCTCTACATCCCGCTAGCAGCAGCCGGTTCGAAACTCTTCGGTATGACGGGCATATTCACAGGACTTGCAGTCTCCCTGCTCATTACAGGACCGACTGCGTTAAATCTGATGAGGCGGTATATTTTCAATCGATCAGTCCCGAGCGCTTAAGTTCATCATCAAGCTGTTTTAGAATATGGGTTTCTGCTATAATCAGCTATATGAATGTACTTATTCCCGGATTATCCGGATTTTGTCCCGGGGTTAAAAATGCAGAAAACCGAATTTTTGATGCACTCAATTCTGACCCGACCGACAGCTACACAGTGCTGGGGATGATGATCAATAACCGTAAATATATTGAATATCTTAAAGAAAAAAATATTGAAACAGTTGATGAGCTCAGCAGTATAAAAAAAGGAACCACTGTCGTTATACGTACTCATGGAATCGACCGCAAACTGCAGAGCAGTCTCTCCGATGATTTCAATCTCATTGATCTTACCTGCAGAAATGTAAAACGCGTTCAGGAAATAATAAAAGACCACTCAGAGCGGGGGGCAATGGTTTTTATAACGGGTAAAAAAAGTCACCCTGAAGTCATTGGTCTTCAAAGCTACGGCATGAATACGTTGATTCTTGAGAATATTGAAGAGCTCGATGAATTTATATTCAATCCGGAATTAGGTGGCCGCAGATTTAATCCGGGTGATTATTCCGAAATATTTGTTACATCACAGACGACAGGCGGTAGAAAACTCTTTGAATCGGCAATAGAGAAGATCAGCCGGAAATGGCCTGATGCTGTTATAGAGAGTTTCGACTCCATATGTCCGGTTACCGAAAAAAAAGAGGTTGAAGCCCTCAGTCTTCAGAGTGATGCGGATATCAGTTTTGTCATAGGGGATCCTCTTTCTTCAAACGCAAACAAACTCTTTAAGCGGCTGAAGGATTCAGATTCGCATACCCTATTCATACAGGATGTTTCGGAACTCAAGGATCTTAATATCGATTTCAGCAAAGTTAAAACATCTCTTGTCGTATCTTCAGCCTCTACCCCGCAGTTTGTGGAATCAGAGGTTATCGAATACCTCAGAAGCCGATAAATAAACCGACGGGGTTAACCGCCGGTTTAAATAATGTTCATTGCTGTTATCTATTTGAAAGCCTTCTTCATTATGTCGAAGTTTTCCTGATCTGAAAGCTTATATCTATCCATTGTGAACAGTCCGCCCATGGCAAACTTCGCGTTTTTCGCGAGCTTGTCGATATCATCCTCTGTGATACCGTAATCAGACATTTTCAGCTGATCTACATTACAGTCTTTCTGAAGCTTAAGCAGAGCTTTAACAAAATTCTCAGGCTTTGCCTCCATTCCCATAGCAACAGCCATCTTCGCAAAACGCTCAGGTACAATCTTCTCAAAAAAAGAAAAATATTCTTCAGACAGCATGATCAACCCCGCACCATGCGGAAGCTTGGGAAAATAAGCACTCATCGCATGTTCCATAGCGTGTTCAGAGGTACATGAAGAAGTTGATTCGACAAAACCTGATAATGTATTGGCGAGGGCAATATCGGTACGGGCCTCAATACTGCTGCCGTCTTTCACAGCTGCTGCGAGAGATTTCGCGACAAGCTCAATACTGGCAAGCGCGAAAGCATCACTAACAGGGGTGGCAATATTTGCAATATATCCTTCAACCGCATGAAAGAATGCATCAAAGCCCTGGTATGCCGTAAGATGTGCAGGAACCGAGGTCATCAGTTCGGGATCAACAACCGACAGTACAGGAAAGGTTTCTTCTGTACCGAAACCAATCT
>DMKD01000289.1 GCA_003454605.1 Spirochaeta sp.
GGCTATTCCCGATGCGGCAGGACTGCCTCCCATAAAATGAGAAAACAGTACAGCGGTTTTATCAACACGAGTGAAGTAGAAAAGACAGAAAGCGAGAAAAATGACGGCAGCTGAAGCGGTGGTCCGGGCCCCCAGGCGGTCGTAGAGACGGCCGGCCCTGGTCATCAGCAGGGCGCTGAAAAGAGTGCCCGCCATATAGGCGGTGGAAATTCTCAGACGTGTGAGACCGAGGGCTTTTATCAGATGATCTGTAAAAACCGATACTCCCATGGTTTGTCCCGGGATACTGAAGAGAAGACCCAGATTTCCGACAGCTGCAATTATCCAGCCGTAATAGAAGGGGCTTTTACCCGGATTAAAGGGTTTGAGAGCTTTGGGATTTGGTTTCTCAATATGGATGGAGAGGCTCCTCGATATCGCATAGTTACCTGAAATGCCGGGTGGGAGTCAATGGGGGCTACCAGCGGTAAGCCAATCCCAGATGGAAAAGAGTAATCTGATTTTTCCAGTCTATTTTATCTACTCCAAACATCGCCAACAGATCCATATCGTAACCGAAGATGATTGTTTTTATTGACCAGGAGTCGTTAAAATTCCAGGAAATCATCGGAGCAAGCTCAATGGTGGGAAAAGCTTCCCATTGAGAACCGGAACTATCCGAAACGTTTACTATTACAAAATTCAGTTTTATTCCGAACTCAGCGGAAAAACGGCCGAGCGTTCTGAAATTAAACCCAACCCCCGGAATAAATCGGTTAAATATTTGAATATCTGTAGGGTCGTATTCATAGGAGAATGAAGCGGAAAAACCAACGTTATCCTTAACAAACCAGTCAAACTCAATTCCAGCAGGCCAGAAGAACTCTAAGGATCCTGCACTGGATCCATTTTCTTCTCCCATAAGATCAAGTATAACAGCTGCCGGAAGCCAAAATGTCATTTGGTAGTCTGACGCCAGGCGTAATTCAAGAGCAACTTCTTCGGCAAGGAGGTTTCTCTCATATACAAGTTCTTCGTTCACTTGCGGAGAAACCATTACAAGAAATTCGGACCATACCTGTGCCGTTTTCTGACAACTAATATAGAGGCTCTCATATGAATTCATTGTGGAACGCGGATAAGAAAGTATATCCAGAACCTCGCTATTCTCATTTAGAGTGAAATGGATTTCATCTCCGCTAATGCCTATCTCAATGGTATTGTGATTTACGGCTTTTTCATCCACAGCGATAATGGGCTGATATTCAGCAATGCTTGAAAAAAGAATATCTGTCAGCATTGATGGAACTTCCGGACCGCTCTTGAAGACAATTCTCCTGGGAATCAAATCTTCAGCATAATTCTCCATAATAATTATGGAAACCATCGCAGTCAGTAAGAGCAGCTTTTTCATAATCGTATACCCACCCCGAAAGCAATAAGTCCGGATATGCTGATAAAACCATGCTGTTCTCTTCCAGAAAGATCGAAACGATAACCAAGAAATGAAAAAGCCATATTGCCCATAAAATAGACAGGATTTCGATCCACTTTATCGGTGAAATAATAGTAGAATCGAATATCAATCGGGAGTCCGACACTCAGAAAGCTTCCATAATTCTCACCAGACCATGTATCAAAAAATTGAGGCGTGTACTGAATAGATCCTGATAGACCAAAAGATATATCGGTCCTCAAAGTACGGAACATCAACCTCACCCCGCTATGTGCTTCAATTTCAAGCCCCGGCCTTTCGGGAATGATATAATAAATACCGCCTGCACCAGCCTGCCAGAGAGATGAAACGTCACGGCTCCATTCAGCAGCCACTGCTATTGGAGGAGTCATGGTAGATAGAATATAGTCTTCATCTTTTGCTCCGCCGATGCCTGCCTGAATACTCAAAGAATCCGGATATTCCTGCCATCGCCGGTTAATCATCTGCTTCCTGTTAACACCTTGTTCCTGATCGCTCAAAGCGCCGTAAACGATTTCTGTTCGAGTAATCAGAACCCTGCCCGCGACAGGAAGCACCCGGTCTACTTCTCCAATGAATTTCTCAGCAATCAGGTCCATGGCATCAAAGATGCTTAAGCCCACATCTCCCGTCCAGAAAGTACCGGTTTTTACCGATTCGGCCTGTATATCATAGAGATTGGCCTGTACAACAAGATAGTTACCCTGCTTCAGGAAGGTTCCGGAAACAACCAGATCGGCTCCTGTTTCTTCCAGGAGAGAGAAATCCGGTTGTGAGAGAGTCCCGGTATGTTTCCATGGAATTTCTGAACGAACCAGATTGAAACGGGGATCGTCCTCCAGAACGAGCTCGAGAGTATCAACAAATAACGCGTTGATTTGTTCATCCGTTTCTCCAACTGGATAGAAAGATCCGATGAGAGTCTTGTACGTTTCCTGTTCAGAAACTGATCCTACAGCTGGAGGAAGCTCTACCAGAATATCAGCATCACCCTCCAACCGGATATAACGGGTAACATCTTCCCGTCCTTCCCCTCGGAAAAGCAATTTATGCTTTCCTCCCTCAAGGGTAAGCGTAAGGGGCGATGTACCAACAAGCCTGTCATCAAAGAATATCTCAGCTCCTTGCGGGTTGGATGTGATAGTAGCTTCAAAGAGAGATTGTACCTGCTTAACAGACGGACGAAGTGATCCGAAACCGATGTAATCCCGACCCTGCCATTCCGGGAAATCATAGAAAAGGGCCAGATTCAAAGCGGCTTTCTGTCTGTCCTCTTCATCTACAGGTTCCAACCGAAGGGCCGATTCACCTTCCAAAGAAAAGAGAACAATACGAACAGGTGCTACCATAATAATTCCCGGCAGAACATCAATAACGCTATCGTCATTCCCGATATCCAGGTGATAGCTGCCCGGACTGACACGGAACCAGCGAATATCCCATTCTTCGGTACTCACCTTCATTTTATGGCGCCGGGGGCCGCGGATAATAATATCTGTCGCTTTTAGATTACCGGATTCAGGATCAATTCGCGTTGGAATACCAAGTAGTGACGAATCAGCCTTCCGGCCTGGTGTTGGAAATGAATTAGCGATCAAGGTCCAGGGGAACAGGATCAATATGAAATACAAACCCGCTGTGAACACTAATCGTGTACGGGAAATCATGGTGAATATTATACGTCGGTTTAATTTCTACCGTCAAATACAAAGCAGCTTGATAAAACCTTTCCATATTGTCATTATCCCGGGGGCTGACTACTCACCGACGACGCGTTATGATGAGCCCTCCGGAGGAACCCATGTTTCGACTGAAATCTGCTATCCGCAGTCTTCTCTTTATTTCCATAGTTCTTGTTCTCAGCATCTCTCTTTCCGCTCAGGAATCAGAGACAAACTACGATCAGAAAATAGTTCAGGTACTTGAAGGGTATCAGAAACTTATGTCCGTTCCCCTTGATTCGGATGTTGAAGATACGGCCGGACATGCCTGGTATATCTGCTCTCAGGCCATCAATAAAGGATTTCTGAGATTCACTGTGAATCCGGTTTCCGACAGCCTGCTCCAGGGAGCCCGTTTCTTCGCCGAGCCGGGTAAAAATGTTACCCATATTATAGTAACAACCAACCTGCTTGATACCTGGTCTGTTACTCCCTCAACAGCATATGTGATTCTTACTGGAGCATTTCAGGATGCATCAAATTTCTTCCAGGACCCTCCTTCCTGGGGAGAATCTCTAAGTGATACCATGGAAAGGCTCTTTATGAGGCTGGATATGTACAATGTGGAGGCCAGGCTTATCCGCGACCGCCTTCTCCCCTCAGGTTTCCTCTTAAGTCCTTATGACAGCTACATCCTTGACAGCTTCGAGAAGGACGAGCTGGCAAGTGTTATCCTCTACCTGGAAAGGTTCTCTCTCCCGGTGGCCCGGGGTATGTACGAAGCCCGTCTTGGCTTTGAAAAGGATATAACCGAAACTGATTTAAGAGATTTTGTAAACAACCTTGGAACTCAACTCCTGGAAGGCCGAAATTCCATTCTGCCGGGCAGTGAAGACAGTGTTATTTATCCCCTGGCTGTCGCCGTTCATACATGGCTTGAGTTCTCCCCCTATCTGATTGCCAGAATCCACAACAGGGACCGCGTAGACAATCCGCTTTCCTTCGATCAGATTCTTAATCTTGAGCCGGATTACACCGAAACCCGGCGTCTGCTGGAAGCCAGCCGGACAGGAGACATGCCCCTGATGAATCACATTGTCGAAGAAACCCTCAAAGGCTTCGAAGGCCGCTAAAGAGCTCTCACCATCATATCTATCCCTTCCTCCAGCTGCGAGGAAGGACAGGCTATGTTCATTCTCATATACCCCTCCCCGC
>DMKD01000033.1:0-2073 GCA_003454605.1 Spirochaeta sp.
GCAGTCTTTTACGAAACGATCGGAGTAATCAGAGACCTCGTCGGTAAAGCGGCATTCCTCATCTATCGGACAGACCGTCGGTATTCCCGTACCCTTACATGTGGCGTAGTCGTCTTCACCGAAGCCGGGGGCTGTGTGTACAATACCGGTACCGTCCTCGGTTGTAACATAGTCGGCAGCAAGAACCTTGAATGCCCCCTTCTCTGCCGCATCGCCGAAGTAAGGAAACAGCGGTTCGTAATCAGAACCGACAAGCTCAGCTCCCTTCATCCGGCTTATAATTTCGTATTCCGAGGCATCACGGTAGTATGCTTCTAACCTTGCCTCTGCAAGGATGTATGATTCTTCGCCGTCTTTAACCTTTACGTAGTCGACATCAGCACCTACGGCAAGTGCGAGGTTGGACGGGAGGGTCCAGGGTGTTGTGGTCCATGCGAGAATGAAAGTATTATCTTCACCCTTAAGTTTAAACTTTACGGTTATTGCTGGATCATGGACATCCTTGTATCCGCCTAAATTCAGTTCGTGGTTGGAGAGAACCGTTGAACAGCGCGGACAGTATGGAAGGATGTAATGGCCCTCATACATCAACCCTTTATCCCACAATGACTTAACGACCCACCAGATTGATTCCATATAATCCGAATCCATGGTCTTGTAATCGTGTTCAAAATCAACCCATCGGCCGAGTCTTGTAATGATTGATTCCCATTCCTTAGTATAACGCAGAACGATTGAGCGGCATGATTCGTTGAATTCAGCAATGCCGAAATCTTCGATTTCCTTTTTACCGGATATACCTAGTTCTTTTTCCATTTCATATTCAACCGGAAGTCCGTGACAATCCCAGCCGAATCTTCTACTGACCTGAAGTCCCTTCATCGTCTGATATCTGGGAATAATATCTTTAATTGTTCCGGGCACAAAGTGACCGAAATGAGGCAGTCCTGTTGCGAAGGGAGGGCCGTCATAGAATACATATTCCTTGCAGCCTTCTCTCTGCTCTATTGATCGCTCGAAGATTTTATTCTTTTCCCAGTACTCAAGTATTCGCTCTTCCATCTTCGGGAAGCTGACTTTAGGGTCAACAGACTTATACAAAATGTCCTCCAGTTGTATTACAATCCTCCGTTTGAAACGGAGTGAAATATTCTAATTTTTTCCTGTCTTTTTATTCAGAGATAGGATTTTCAGATTATGTATTCTAGAGAAATTTTAACCTGTGGTCAAGTGTGAGCAAAAGTAAGAGTTATCAGTAATTCAGTTTAAAACCATCTTTGTGAGCATTTTTTCGCTATGCTCGAGGCATCGGCTTAGCGGCAAATTATATTAATTTTTGTGGATCGGTTTTCCGGTTCGATCTTTTAATTTAAGCCAGAATCAGCAATTACCGATGTTATATATATAGATGAGTAAACGCAAAAATTTCAGAAAAAAAATAAGAGAAGCCTTCGACACCTTCACCGAATCCCCTTTTTACAGACTGACAATCTTCTTTGTCCTTCTGTTCGGAGGCACAGCCGGTATTATAACCCTGCTGGAGATCGGTAAGAATGACGGCTTCAAAAGCTTTTTTGACGGTATCTGGTGGGCTGTTATTACTTTCAGTACTGTCGGCTATGGAGACAAGTCTCCGATCACTGTACCCGGACAGGCGATTACAATGATAGCTATCTTCGGCAGTATGGCTCTTGTCAGCCTGCTCTCAGGTACATTCGCCTCAGTCTTCGTCGAAAGCAACACTAGAGCAAGGAGGGGATTAATGGATTTTCCCAAACTGGAAGGACATATCATTATATGCGGCTGGAAGAACAATATGAGTGACATCGTAAAAGATATTCTGCAGCTATCTGATAAAACTTCCCCCGAAAAGATAGTAATCATTTCAAACATTGAATCAGAAAAAATAGAAGCCTTAAAAGAACTTCCCGAGCTCAAGAAGGTTAAATACATTCGCGGAGATTATTTTTCTGAAGACACATTAAAACGAGCAAATATTGACGAAGCTGTAAAGGCAATTATCCTCGCCGACACCTATGAAAGCAGCAGCTCATCAGAAGCCGACTCAAAAAC
>DMKD01000033.1:2146-4255 GCA_003454605.1 Spirochaeta sp.
CCATACCTCAGGAATGCGATGTGCGATGAGATTCTCTTCCCCCGCGATATGAACCGCCAGATGCTTGCAGGCACCACGATAACCAATGGTTTGGCAAATATTCTCAATGACCTTATCTCGAACCTTGAATCAGATACACATATAAGCACAATGGATATTTCCTCAAAATACATCGGGAAACAATACAGCGAGCTTCGCAGTATAATCAGCACGGACTTATCTAAAATTCTAATCGGAATACTTGAAAATACCGGTTCGCCGAATAAGGTCAAAATGGAAGCTGTTCGCGAAGCTCAAAAAACCCCCGATATCTCGAAACTTGTTACCAACCTTCAGCTGGTGAAGGATCTGTCAATAAATAAACCAGTGTTCATACCTGCTGATGATTACATAATACAAAAACACTCCAGAGCAATTGTGATTGAACGGACATCAACAGCTGATACACCCACAGTTGAAGAAAAGGCGGTATAACAATGGGTCTTTTTAATACAGTGCTTGCAGGGCATGCAGAAAAATTAAAAAAAATTGCAATCTTTGAAGCAATTAAGGACAACGAAGACGCCATGAGACAGGTACTTGATATCTGTTCACTGCGGAAATTCCACAAAGGCGACTTTCTTATAAAAGAAGGTGATATGGGCGATGAGCTCTTCATTCTTCTTGAAGGAAGTGTCGATATACTCAAACAGACGATGGCCGGGGATGATTACGTTGTAACAAGCCTTAAGGCTGAATATAACATTTTTATTGGCGAAATGGCTCTCATTGACGACGACAAACGCTCTGCCACGGTAATGGCAACCGAAGATTCAATGGCTCTGGTTATAGGGAAGAAAGACTTTCTAAACCTCGGCGATTCAGATCCCCATATCGGGCTGCCGATAACCCGCGCTATTGCAAAGATTATCGGCGGACGCCTGAGAAAAACCAATGAAGATATGATGACTCTCTTCGACGCCCTCGTGACTGAAGTGCAGGATTAGGACCTGGGAGGGGAATTTACTTTGCTTTGCTTTGTAAAATATATATATTTACTTCGACAGTTCAGCCAGATAGAAACCGACCTTCTCTGCCCTCTCGGTAAACTCGGACAGTTTGCTTTTCTCTTTCTCAACAACATCGTCGGGTGCATTCGATAGAAAACGTTCATTCTTAAGCTTGCCCTCGGTCTGTTTAATCATCTTTTCCATCTTCTGCTGCTCTTTCTTAAGTTTGATAAGCTCTTTATCGATGTCGATAACATCCCTTATAAAGACATAGGCCTCAAACCCGCTGCCCGCCGCAGCAACACTGCCTTCAATCGACGGTTTCTCAGTTGTCAGCACAAGCTCGTTTGTATTAACAAGCTGGGCAATCAGCGGCTGATGTCCGTTGAAGAAGGTCTCGGCCTTAAAATCCTTATCCATGAAAACAGTCACAGGAATCTTCTTCTCGGGCGGAATAGTGAACTCCGAACGCAGCGTTCTGATGCCGCGGATGAGGTCCTGAAGCAGAGAAAAGCTTACGGCTGTATCGGGAAAACTCCAGAGCTCGGTTACAGCCGGATATGCAGCTGTTATAAGCGGGCCGTCAGTCTGCGGCAGCTTCTGATAGATTTCCTCCGTGATGAATGAGAGATAGGGATGAAGCATCTTCAGTCCCTGCTCAAGCACGTATACAAGAATTGAGATTGCCCTGTCCTTCTCCGCTTCATCCTTGCTGTACAGCGACAGTTTGGATGCCTCAATATACCAGTCGCAGAAATCATTCCAGAAGAATTCATAACCGGCCTGAGCAAAATCGTTAAAGCGGTAAACTTCAAGCGCGGCATTTGCCGACTTCAGGCCCTCATTCAGCCTATGAAGAATCCACTTGTCTATCTCTTTCAGTTCAATATGCTCAAATGAAATGATATTGCGGCCTTCAACGTTCATCATGATGTATCGTGATGCGTTCCATACCTTATTCGCGAATTTTGAACCGAGTTTGAACGATTCGGTATCTATCAGGATATCCTGTCCCTGTGCAGAAAGAAATGTCATTGTGAACTTGAGTGCGTCGGCGCCGTACTCATCAACAATCTCCAACGGATCAAGACCGTTACCGAGCGACTTCGACATCTTGCGG
>DMKD01000156.1 GCA_003454605.1 Spirochaeta sp.
TCTTCACTGTATTTGAAATCCCATACGGTCAACTCTATTGCTTCATTTTCTGAACCTCCGTCCTTTTCCTGCTGACCTCCGGCCGACAGTCCAAAACTAAAGACTAATGCAGTCATCAGTACCAAAATAAAAATTTTCTCTTTCATACATTCCTCCTGATAGATTTTTCTCATTGTCCATGCGAAATTAAGGAGTTGTATAGTTTCAATAGTGGTGAAAAGTCTTAGAATCAGGATATGAGCTGTCTCAAATTATGTAAAAACGATCAGATTGATATATTTAAGGCTTAAAACAACTTCAATTTATCATAAAGTCTTTGAATATAATCATCCAGAGTAATTTCAAGACTGTTAATAAGCAGCTTGTCGTAGCGATAGCTCAAATCACGGATATATGTAGATGGTGTAAACTGTTCAATATCATAACCGGAATTATTTAATGCTGCTTCAATGTTCAATAATACAGGGTATTCTTTTGACGGGAGCTTAAGTTCAGTCATGGGCATCAGCATTCCAAGGTCCTCAACAAGCAGCTTTTGTGATTGTTCAGAGTACATATTTTGTAAATATGCATATGCAAGTTCTTTATTCCTGGAATTTTTATTAATCCCGATAATTATACCGGCATCCTGAAGCAACTGAGCTCCCGGGCGTTTCATTTCTGGATGTATAAGGTTGGGAAAGTACCCGACATTATCCGGTCCCAGCTCATCTGAAAATTCTTTCCAATGTGCAATGTCGGAAAGTAGTCCAATTATCATAGCACATTCACCTTTACTGAATGAATCAGGCGCAAAATTAAAGTAAGCCCTGTATATACCATCCGGGTTAAGATACTCATTTTCGCGAAGCTGAAGGCAGAAATCCATAATTATCCGGAATTCTGTTGATGCAATACCCCGTCCCTGCTGAAAGAAATCTTTAATTTCTTCATCTGAATAGAAGGCGGTGATAAGGCTCCTTTTAATGAAATCAGTTGTAAGAGGCCGGTTATTTCCTGTTGCAATCGGAGTGATTCCAGCCTGCTTAAGCTGTTCACACGCTTCTAAAAAATTATTCCAGTTTGTAGGCGGTATTTCAGGATCAAGTCCTGCTTTTCTGAAAAGTTCTTTGTTATAATACCAGCCCATTCCCTGAAAGGATACAGGCAGGGCCTTCAAAATACCGTCATCGGTTTCACATGATAGCAGGGAATCCTGCCTGAAGTCAATTTCTGACTCAGAGAGGAACTCATTCAGCGGTTCGAGATATGACTGAAACTCAATGAACTCGGTTCCCTGATGAAGCCATATTATGTCCGGAGCCGTACCTGCAAGAAGCGCCGCCCTTAAGGCTGGAACATATTCTTCATCATCAAACCCGATGTGCTCGAAACTTACCGATTCGTACTTATTAGTGAATTGACGATCAATTTTGGAATAGACATGATTTGTTCTTGCATCTTTATACTTGAAATCCCAGACACTGAATGAATTCGATGCAGCTTCCTGATTACCCGCAGCAGTGAGAAAGCTGGAGAGAGAAAGCAGAATTATCAGCAACAGTATCAGTCGTTTACTAATCAGCAAATATATTCCTTTATGGCAAAAACTCAGTCTCTATGATAAACTATGCCGGTGAATAAAATCCACAGTTTTTTTGCAATATTTATCGGAAGTTTTTTTCTGCTTTGTTTTCTCATTCTGATTATTCTGTTTTACAATCATCAGTCGGACAAAATCAAATCGCTTGCATTAGAGTCAATGACAATGCTCGCTGAATGGAACAGGCTTGAAAATGATTCAAACGATCTATTGCTAAATAGATTTACCCAATTTGGAACCGATTCTTCACTGGTTGTTTCTAACTGGGAGAATGATTACCGTTCTTTCGAAATAAAACTCGACAAACTTATTGATAATGAATTTATAAAGCGCCAACCGGAAATTCTTAAAAGGCTTGATGGTGCTTATAGAGTCTGGCGATTCACTGAAGTACGTTTGAATAATGCAAGCTTTTATTTTAATCAAATAATACAATCCGGTCTTGGTGAAAAGGTAATGGTTAACGGAATGCTTCATACGATGTATATGATGCGAATGCAGGGACAGCTTGATATTGATGAAATCAGTCTTCTTGAAGAGACAATCTACGCTTTAGAAAGTCTGGACAATGCTACAAATGAATTTGATCATCTTTTTAATTCAATAGTATTAGACCTTGAGGTTTCCGGTGAACGTTACCTGCAGCGAATACGCGGCTTGTTTGTAGCATTATTCAGCTCTGCGGTTCTTGTCCTGATTATTTCATTCTATATTAACAGGCAGCTGAAAACGGCTCAGGTAAACAGGAAAATTTATCTTGATTCACGCAAGGCCCGGCTTCTTCAGAGCCTTTGTGAAAACAGCAGTGAGGAAGGGCAGGCAGTTTTTAATGAAAAGCGAGTTGAATATGAACTGAAACTTTCTTTTGATGTTCCTGTCATGCTTATCATGATACAGATTGATAATTTTAATGATTTTTCACATCTGTATAATATTGAAGAACAGCAGGATTCAATAATGGAACTATGCAGTGATTTTAAAACAATGCTTAGTCAAAACAGTACAAACATTGAATATTTTCTATATAACAAGGAATTCATTGTTTTCATAATGAACACAGCTGCTGACTGTGAGTTCAGTGATCTTGAAGATGGAATAAGAATCTGGCATTCGAAAGTTCCTGCAGACGGAGATTTGAGCATCTCTATTACTCTTACCGATTTATGCTTTGAGACGGATGATCTGGATCGTGATTTTGAGTATCTATGCAGATTATCCGAATACCGGTATCTGCTTGGAAAACATTCTTTTATCACACCCGGTGCATGGAAAATAAAACCGTTCGAATATTTTAAGTATCCGCAGGAAAAAGAACGTCTGTTTATTGAAGCCTTTAAATCTCTCGACCATGATGAAACAATAAATCTTATGTCTGAAATGATTGATTATGCAGCACCCTACGGGCCGGAAAGTGTAAAGCGGCTGATACTTCGTTTGACTGCCGCCCAAAGTTCGGTAGCCGAGCTTCTGGCAAAATCGTTTCATATAGAAGTATCGCAGGGCGTAACTCCGATGATTCTGGAAATTCAGAAAAAGGAGACCCTTGAAGAGGCCCGGATGATGCTCGACGGAATTGTCAGTAATGTCATAAACGCCTGTCAGCAGAAGAAGTCGGAAAAGCACGATCAGACAGTGCTGATGATCAGGGAGATTATTGAGAATGAACTTGATAATCTGAATCTTTCCGCAGACTATATTGCTGATCGCTTCAACCTGACTACTTCATATATCAACCGGTTATTTAAACAGCATACGTCATTCAGTATTGCAGGATATATCAATGAGCGCAGGTTATTAAAAGCGAAAGAACTGCTGCTGAGTTCAGGCCTGACTGTTTCACAGGCGGCTGAAAAGGCGGGCTTCGCGAGTATGGGTACCTTTTTCAGACTTTTCAAGAAGAATTTCGGTCAGACACCTGGTGAACTGGTGTCCGATCCGGTTAATACTAAAATAGAATAGTAACTCAGCTCCGGTATTCCTCTGCTACCCTTGAAATATATTCAATTTCTTTTTCTGTCTGCAAATCTATCATCAGATACATCCCTTCAGGACCTACATTATCAAGCAGCGGTTTTACTTCATTGGGTTCTATGTTTACAGCCTGAACGCTCTTTCCTGCCTTCTTAATTTTCCTGTACAATTCATACCAGCGGGGATCGCCTCCTTCAGGCACCTGAGGGCCGGGAGTGAACTCGAGAGCGGTGAGAGAATTAATTTCAAGCAGCGGATCAACAGATGCCAGAGCATCCGGCCCGTCAACATGGTAAAGTGAATAATCAAGATAGTCACACTGCATTCTGACATAGGGTGCAACAAATTCAGAAAACATATCGACGCTTATCATTGCGGCTGTATCGCAGTGCGATATTCCTACCTTCCCCGGTCCCCGGAACATGAAAAACCCTTGCGTAGACCATCCTTTTTCATCAACTGAATATGAAAGCATTCGCTGATATACATCCAGAAATACCCGATGCAGTTCTTCAAGCTTAGTGTGTACCCATTCAGGGTTCATCACAAGATCCATCATCAGGTTTTCAGCACCGCGTAATTCCACCAGAGCATCAAGGTTTGATACTATTGCCGGTAATCCTAGGAAATATCTGCCTGCGCTTTTAACGCTGCAGGCCTCATATATTTCCTTGTGATTCAGGAACCAAGGGTGTTCAGGGTTGAAGATCAGCGGTCTATCATTCTGTGGTGAGATATCGGTATGTTTGTACCAGATATTACTGTGGGCAAATTCCGGCTCTGCACCAAGATAAAGCGCCACAGGGAGGGTGTTCATATCAGGAATTGCAATAGGAAGAATATCAAGGGGGTAGCTGTTGTCGGACAGTCTTTCGTCTTCCCGACAGGCAATAGTCTCCGGATCGGTATAGAACTTATGCAGATCATCGCCCTCTTCAGCAATTATTTCTATATCGACAGGTAATCCTGTTCCCCAATGACTGACAATCATTCCCGTGCCGTTGAGCCAGGCAAGCATGTTTTTATCTGATTCCTCAATGTTCTGTTTTAATAAGGGTTTCATGGTTTATCCTTAAAGATTAAATTTTTCTGCTTCTTCAAGCAGGATCAGCCAGTTCCTGAATGGAACATAGTCCGGCACACTGTTCCCTGTTCCAATCGCATAACGGCCCCGGTTAAGACTTTTTCTGATAGTACTTCGAATATAGGTTCGCAGTTCGGAAGCATCCAGCCTGCAGAGTTTATCGAGATCTATTCCACCTAAAGCGGCTGTTTTTTCACCATATTTATCTAAGAATTCTGTTACAGGGCATATAGAGTCCTGAAACGAGTGAAATGCGTCGATTCCTACATCATCAATAAGCATATCAATTACTTTATGTGAATAGATATCACCGCAACTGTGAAACCAGTACATTTTATCGTGCTCATGTGCCGTATCTGAAAACTTTTTATACCATGGCATCAGCTTAGCTTGAATGAAATCAGGGGAAACGAGGGTTGAATGTGAACTGCCCATATCAGCGCACGAAAAAACGGCCCCGACCGAGTCATATCTAAGTACTGTTTCAAACAGCTGAAGTTTAATTGCATACCATCTGTTAATCAGCTTATCAAGCAATTCAGGATTATCGTATATCATCATCATGAATGATACTGTACCAACGAGACAGTCCATTAAATCCTGTAGATCTCCTGTTACAGCTACAATCTTCATTCTTTCCGGCAAATATTCTGTCAGAATATCAAGGCATGAATAATCAACATATATTTGCTTCCATGGAAAGTTATCATATTCTGAATCAGATGTTATCAGCCCCTTGTCATGAGCAATCCATGTTTCAGGTTGAGGAAAATTTCTGAATGTGTTCTGAATCCAGAAATGAACCGGAACATAATCAAAACCCATGCTGCGATAACAATCTACATAATTTTTTAAATATCCATGTAAATCATCTTCTCGGTCTATCCATGTTTGCTTTAGAATCTCAATCGTATATTGTTTCAATATATCATCATCAATAAGTAGATCAGCTATGTGTAGTCGGGATGCCTTTTGTTTACCAAGCAGGTAATTTTTAAACTCATTAAAGTCAGGTTTGTGTTTCATCTGTTCATTATCAGGGTCGGGTGGTAATCTTAATAGTTTTAATATTGACAAATTGTCTCATAATCATGAAAGAGAGCATCTCAAATTATGCTTAAACTATCAGATTATGATTTTTTATAAAGGCGTGGTGTAGACAATATGCTGCTTCTGAAATCATTATTTCACCTTCTTGAGTTCGCACTCTTCTATATCATCAATAGAAAATCAGTCATACCGAAAATCGCCCTTATCTGGCAGGAGGAATAATAAATATGCTTCCCGTTTTAGCTTATTTTCCTTTCGCATATTAAATTGTCAGTACGGGCTTTGCCGGGCAAACAAAAAGAGCAGCCTTTCAGCTGCCCCCTGTATTTAAATTGTAAGCGGTGATGAACATCCGCCTCATTTTTTTATCCTTTGTTAAACTCCTCAGCACGATCAATCAGCTTCAGATTCACATCAACTAATTCCTTTTTCTTGATAAGCCTTGGAATTACAGATTTGAGTCCATCGAGTGACGGGGCCTCGGCATTCAGCAGATAGAGCGCAAGCATCACAATGTTCGCCCCCTTGATGAATCCTGCCTCGGAAGCCATCGCGCTCACCGGCGCGTAGATTACCTTAACATCATCACGTTTAACCTTCTGTTTCACCAGAGAGCTGTTTACAATAATCAGGCCGCCGGAGACAACATCATCTTCAAACGAATCAAGCGACGGGCCGTTCATAGCAAGCAGGGCAGTTGGTCTTGCAATTACAGGAGAACCGACAGGAAGACTGGAAATAACTACCGATGCATTCGCCGTACCTCCACGCATTTCAGGACCGTAGGACGGGAGCCATGTAGCCTCGAGTCCGTCAACTATAGCTGCGTTTGCAAGCAGGGTTCCGGCGGAAAGCACTCCCTGACCGCCGAATCCGCAAATCTTTACTCTCAGCTCTTCTTCAAGCTTTGCTGTACTTACAGCCTCTTTGCCTTCGGCGGGTAGAAGAAGCTCCAGCAGAGCATCATCATCCATTAAGTTCATACGTCCGCTGCTGCGGGTAACATGATCTCTGTCGCGAAACTTCTTTACCTCGAAATTCTTTTCCATCTCCTCTTTCATCCATACGCGGGATTGAACCGGCGTCATCTTCCACCCTACCGGGCATGGAGACAAAATTTCGACAAAGCTGAATCCCCGGCGTTCAACCTGGTTGGAGAGAGCCTGACGAACCGCTTTCCGGGTCTTCATCACGCCTGCTGCATTACTGAGGGTTGTGCGTTCTACAAAAACCGGTCCGTCCAGCGCGTCAATTACTTCTGCCATGTGGATTGGTCCGCCTTCACGCTCCTGAAGCCGGCCGAAAGGTGTAGTCGCTGTAGTCTGCCCCAGTAGACTTGTCGGCGCAAGCTGACCGCCTGTCATTCCATAGATGGCATTATTTACAAAGAACACAGCCATGTTCTCACCGCGGTTTGCCGCATGAACAATTTCTGCAGTTCCGATTGCGGCCAGATCACCGTCCCCCTGATAGGAGATAACGATGGCATCATCACGTGTACGGATTACACCGGTCCCGACTGCGGGAGCACGCCCGTGTGCACACTGAATGTTCCCGGCATCCATGTAGTAGTAGGCGAAAACTGAGCAGCCTACGGGTGATAAAAATATTGTGCGATCGCCGATATTCATGTCTTCAATCGCTTCTGCAATCAGTTTATGTACCGTTCCATGGCCGCAGCCGGGACAGTAGTGGGTTGTACCTGCTGCCGGTCCGCCTTCAGGAGCCTTGCGCAGGAACTCATCATAAAAGCCCTTGGGTTTTGTATGTTTAACCATTGTAAGCCTCCTTAACCTGGGCTACCAGCTCTTCAGCGGAGGGGACATAGCCTCCAAACCAGTTAAAACGGTGTACGGGAACAGTTCCGGCGACGGCTAGATCAACATCATCGGCCATCATTCCGTCGTTCAGTTCAGCAACACCCATGGCCTTCACCTGACCGGCCAGCTCGGCAAGCCGCCCCGATGGAAAGGGCCAGAGGGTTTTGGGTCGAAACAGTCCCGCCTTTATTCCGTCTGCGCGCAGCATGCGCACTGCAGTAGATGCAATTCGTGAGGTTATACCGAATGCTGCGAGCAGATACTCGGCATCGTCGGTCTGCTGTTCTTCCCAATCGACTAGTTCTTCTTCAGCCCTGCGGTACTTGGCCTGCAGTTTGGCATTAAGCTCGGCGAGGCCCTGCTGGTTCATGATGATGGAAGAGACCAGGTTCCCACGGCTTTCAGCATCACCATAGACAGCGTAATCTTTGCGCGCCCCGTGTTTAGCCTCCTCGGGAAAACCCACCGGCTCCATCATCTGGCCGATGTAGGCATCAGATAATAAAATCACCGTCATTCTCCATTCATCGGCGAGATCGAAGGCTTTGTAGGCAAAGTCAGTCATCTCCTGGCCTGATGCCGGAGCCAGTACTATATTCTTGAAAGCGCCGTGACCGCCGCCCTTACAGCAGGTATTGTAATCGGACTGCTCAGGCCAGATATTACCCAGCCCGGGACCTGCACGCTGCACATCAACAATTACAGAAGGCAGTTCACAACCGGCAAGATAGCTGACACCCTCAAGCATCAGAGAGAGACCGGGCCCGGATGTGGCTGTCATAACTCTCGCACCTGCGGCAGATGAGCCGTAGATCATATTAATAGCAGAGGTCTCGCTCTCCGCCTGTAAAAAGGTTCGCCCGCTTTTTGTAAACAGTTCAGCAGCGCTGTGTGCTATTTCGGAAGCGGGTGTTATAGGATATCCGAAAAAGTGGGTTGCACCACCAAGCAGAGCGCCCCTGACTATAGCGGAATTTCCTTTTATTAAGATCTTACTCATTTATCCGCCCCCTTGATTACTGTTAAAACCCCGGGTTCGGGACATACATAAAAACACATTCCGCAGGCTGTACACTCCTCGGAATCAAATCGGACTGCCTGATACCCCAGCGCATTAATACCGCTGCCGATCTCAAGACAGTGTTTAGGACAGGTTTCAACACATACTCTGCAGGATTTACAGAGATCAGCGTTAACTTCAACATGGTTTTCAGCCACAATTACCCCCATTAGAAATCAGAGAACGGGTCATCATCTCCGTATCCAAAATAATTTATATTGCTTATACTTTCACTAATGCCCTCAGCAAGCTGAGTGACGTTTATATGATGTCCGGGACATCCGAGCTTTCCGCAGACAATAATGGAATTCTGATTGCCTGGAAGCGTGAGCAGTATTCCATGTTTTTCATCACATCCGTCTATCGGACACTCCCATGGAACCATTAAGCTCGAATTGTCTATCGGACTGAATGCCTCAACCGAGCCGCCGCTGTCGAAATCAGGAATAAAGCTGTACAGTTTTGCATGAGAGCCCCAATAAGCGTCAACAAATAGTAAGCCTTCCGAGTTTCCGACCTTTGCTTTCAGCTTCACCGCTGGTTCACCGTGTATGTGAACAGAGTCGTCTGTGATGCTGTTTCCATTTTTATCCTCAGCCTGTTCAAGCACAAGGTAAGGATGCCCTTTACGGCTTACGAGTTTGATGCCCTCAGGCAAGCCCTGCAGGAATTCAATTGGAATGTCTTTTGGTGTAAGTTCCAAAACTATCCTCCTCAAAGTAGTATTGTTTGCACAAACAGTATAGCACCATTTATCAATTAGGCTA
>DMKD01000080.1:0-624 GCA_003454605.1 Spirochaeta sp.
CACTAACACGAGTTTTGAAAGAGGTTCAACCATCGTAGAATTTTATTCCCGATGACTACCCGCAAATTATTCGAAAATCTCCGGATTAACACAATCCGGAACCCTTCTCCCTTTCAGCATTGCGGTTAAATTAGCCGCAGCTTTCAAAGCCATATTATTTCTTGTCTGTATCGTCGCCGACGCGGTATGCGGCGTAATTACCACATTGGTAAGTTCAGTAAGCCCCGGGGCTGTTTCAGGCTCCTTTTCAAAAACATCAAGACCAGCACCAGCTATTTCTCCGGTTTTCAATGAATCAACAAGAGCAGCCTCATCGACAACAGGGCCGCGTGATGTATTTATCAAATACGCTGATTTCTTCATTTTTTTAAACACATCAGCATTGATAAGACCACGGGTTTCAGCCATCAGCGGCACATGCACGCTGATATAATCCGATTCAGCAATAATTTCATCGAACCCAACTTTTATTGCACCCAGTTTGTCTTCAAGCACGCTGTTTCTGAGGGCATCATGATATAGAACCTTCATTCCGAATCCTCGTGACTTCATAGCCATTGCGGTACCAATCCGCCCCGCACCTATGATGCCCAGTGTTGCACCTGTAATATCGCCGCCGATATA
>DMKD01000080.1:721-5231 GCA_003454605.1 Spirochaeta sp.
GCCCAGGCCATATCGGCTGTAGCATCGGTAAGAACCCCGGGGGTATTTGAAATCGGAATTTTGCGGGCACTTGCAGCCTTGACATCAATGTTGTCATATCCGACTGCATAATTAGCAAAACCCTTGATCTCAGGGTTTGCATCAAACAACACATCATCTATCTTGTCAGTAAGCAGACAGAGAACGCCTTCACAGCCTTTAATATTATTCAACAACTCTTCACGGGTCAGCGGTCTGTCATCAGGGTTAATATCTACTTCAAATTCCTTTTTCAACAGCTCTATTCCCGGTTGGGGAATCATTCTTGTAACATATACTCTTTGAGTCACTCTCTGCATTACTTATCTCCTCTGAAAAATAATTCATCTCGAGGTATTTCCACATATCAAAATACTCTTCACCCGACATCAGTTTTACAGCTTTCTCAGCTATACAGCGTGCTGATAGCCCGTATTTATCAATTACGTCAGCAGAAATACCCTCCCCTGAAAGTGATTCAGAGGCATCAAGAACCTGAAAAACCTGTTTGACGGATTTGAACTGCCTATGTCGGAGAAAGAATATAAACGATATCAGGATTCTGATCGTATATTTCATGAAAAAATCCTGATTATCTTCGACGGCTTATTTCATCTACCGCCCTTGCAGGATTGTGATTGTTTGTAAAGTCTTTTGTAAAAAGCGTTGTTACCGGTGCGTTCGACTCGCTGTTGAAAATCATATCATGGCCCATGCAAAGACCAAGCGAGAGATTCAAGTCGGTTTGTTTTTCATTTAGATAATCTGCCTGACCGGCTGGATTACACAGGCTGCCGCGGCCTGAACCGCCGAAAAGGTCTCCTCTGCGCAGACTTCCATATTTACAATCGGCAGAAAAAACATCAAAATCTGTAGAAAGATAATCAGTAATTATCCGTGTTTCGGTTGAAAAGACTATACAGTTTGCAATTCCTATCCGCTTGAATCCGGCGGATAGTGCAAAGCTTTTAATCTGCTCAATACGGTTTTCACTAAAACCGCAGGCTTCAGCAGCGTGCATCAGTATTAGGGATGTTTCATCATAGAGGGATTTCATATCAATTATTCCTTTTGGGGAGCTGAGTCCTTTCTAAAATAGGGAAAATGCTCGTCACTGTCAAGGCCGAAATATGACAGCGCGACAGCGCGACATCATCCGGTTTTGTAAAGATAGTTAAATGCAGTTCTATATGATAAGCTTAAAATATGAAAAGAATTCTGATCATCGGCGGCAGTTATTTTCTAGGCAGGGTCTTTGTCGAAAAACTGATAGAAAACGGTGCTTATGATATATATATTCTCAACCGCGGGAATATTCCCTTCAGAAACACCTTCGTTAATGAGATTTTATGCGACCGCCATGACAGTGCTGCATTAGCAGCCGCCCTTCAGCCGGAGCGATGGGACATAGTCTTCGATTTCTGTGCCTATACCGCCGGGGACATCAGACTGATGATGACCGCGCTGTCACATTCACAGACGGACAGATATATTCTCATCAGCACTGCGTCGGTATACGCTGAGCAGGCTCCGTCAGAACCGCTCGGCGAAGATGCTCCGCTGCTTGCTCACCCGCTTACATCGGACGAAGACCCCGCCGGCTATTTCTGGAATAAGGTGCTGGCTGAAAATGAATTACGGCAAAGCTGCACCGCTGCCGGCATAGGTTTCACAATCCTGCGGCCGGCAATTATATTCGGCAAGTTCAATTATGCGCCGCGGGAGAGTTATTTCTTTGACCGGATAATTGCCGGTGAAGACCTTTTGATTCCTGAACCGGCTGGTCGAGCGGCCTGTTTCAGCTTCATTTCGGTATGGGATGCCGCAGCCCTGATAGAAGGCTGTATTAAACAGACTGACGCCGCAGATACCTGCCTTAATCTTGCTGCCCCTGAGCAGATAAGCTATAACCGCTTTGCTGATGCAATACAGCAGGCGTCAAATCGGGATATTGCCGTTAAGCAGCTTTCAATACCAGAGCTAATGCGACGGCAGGTGCAACTCCCCTTCCCGCCTGATAGAAGTCTTCTATATTCCGGCACAAAGATTGCGAAACTTCTCGGTCACACCTACAACTCATTTGAGGACGAAATGAAGCGGACATGGAAGTATTATCTTGCGGGACGGGGCATAGACCCTAAAACCTTGAAAACTCTCTAAACAGCCGGTCTAATCAGGCAGATTCATCCCGATTTTTTCACGCTGCAGATAATCTATCGCACGCCAGAACCTGTAGGCATTGAAATGTTTCCCGGGATCACGGGTAATATATAAAGCATTATTATAATAGATATCAAACACTTCACGGTTCTGTATGGTAATACCCGATACCTTATCAATCGGCATCCACTCAAGCTCTTCGCCGGCACTGTTTAAAATCACCACAGCCTCTGATGTAAGCTTCAGGCTTCCTTTGGATAAAAATTTCGGCTGGTCACTCTTAAAACCAGTATGAAAAACTACATTATCAGCCTGGTAAAGGATTTGATCCGTACCGAATTTTTCATCGATCAGTTTGTGCATCTGCTCAAGCTGCCAGGCATCCCAGTCGCGAATGTTATCAAAGCGTGAGCTCTCAGATGAGGAAATCACCTGATATTTATCGATCTCCCACAGCTTTCCACAGTCTCTGCAGCTGAACTGATTCTTTTCAGATCTGAAACCGGCGAAACTGCCGCAGGAAGGGCAGACAAAGAACAGCTGTTCTATATTTTCCGCACGGCTGTTGCCGTTCCACTCAATTTGCTTTTGTTTCTGATACTCAATTTCATCAAAATCAAGGGCCTCAGTCAGTTTGCTGTGAATATCCGAGACCTTCATACTCCCAACTTCGTCGCCGCGAAACAAAAGTCTGTATTCAACTAACAGTTCCCCCTTACGCGTTGAGGTTCCCCATCGCGGATGACTGAAAAAACCACCCTTAAAAACTACAGTTACAACGGGAAGTTTAAGCATACGTACAAGCTTTGATGTAGATTTTATGAGCGGAAGTGTTGTTCCGTTCCAGTTACGCTGTCCCTCGGGGAAAATACCTATATTCCGACCCTTATCTCTCATCGCAAATATATGCTTGAGTGCATCAATATCAGACTGGGACTTTGTTTTAGGGATTGCTCCGAGAAATTTCAAAAGGAAACCGAATAGCGGATATCTGAATACAGCATCGGATGTGATGTAATAGACCGAATGCTTAAGATACGACGCCGCAATGAAGGGATCCCAGAATCCCTGATGATTCGGCAGGACTACATACGGCGGTTTTAAATCATAGATTTCTTTGGGTAAATCAAGTTTTACATTGAACAACCTCATAAACACAAGCCTCAATATACTTTTTACAAACGTTGCTACGCCGGGATTTACTTTATCAATTTGCTTTTTACCAGCCATTAAATACTCCAGATCAAATTTCGTGGTTGCATAAATCAGCAAACCCGAAGATAATTATACTGGATTAATCGTATTTAGCGCAAATCATAAACGAGGTTTTATATGAGTTATCAATGGTCAATGTTTATTAATTTGGGAATAATTTCTGCTGCACTCCTTCTTGCGACCTATATCAGAACAAAGGTCAACTTTTTTCAGAGGTTTCTGATTCCAAATTCGCTTTTGGCAGGTTTTATTCTTCTTCCGCTATATAATTTCGTATTCCCGCATCTTGGACTTTCCACGGTGGATCTAGGTGAGATGGCCTACCATCTGTTGGGTCTCTCTTTTGTTGCTCTTTCGCTGAAGGCTCTTCCAAGAGCAAAACCCGGAAAGGGCAGGATATTCGGAACAACCCTTTCTGTCCTTTTTCAATTCGGCGTACAGGGTTTCCTCGGTCTGATTCTAACCTTTGTCTTTATTAAAACAATCAGACCGGATCTTTTTCACAGTTTCGGCTATCTTCTTCCCCTCGGATTCTCGCAGGGTCCCGGCCAGGCATATTCTATCGGCGAAAGCTGGCGTTCCTTCGGTGTCGAAGGAGCCGGAAGTATAGGGCTTACCTTTGCCGCTCTCGGATTCATTCTCTGCAGTTTCGGCGGTATCTTTATTATCAATGTCGGCTTGAAAAAGAATTGGATCCCGGATGAACAAGTTGCCTTTCTCAAAAACAAAGATTCGAAACCCGGAATACATCCAAAGGGTGCAAAACTTAAAGCCGGATCATTTCTGACTACCGAGACTGAAGCAATTGATACCCTGACGCTTAACGCCGGACTTGTACTTCTGGGTTATTTCGCTTCATTCCTCGTTCTTAAAGGACTAGATTTTCTTCTTTCGTTCATCGGGCCTACAGGTGAAAGATTGGCTGATACTTTCTGGGGTTTGAGTTTTATATTTGCAGCCCTGATGGGGCTTCTGCTCAGACAGATACTTAAAGCCACCGATAATCAGCATATCGTCGATAATATGACAATGAACAGGCTTACCGGAATCTTTGTCGATTTGATGGTTGCCTCAGCAATAGCAGCTATTTCTATTGTGGTCATTAAAAACTACTGGA
>DMKD01000266.1 GCA_003454605.1 Spirochaeta sp.
TACCGGCAAGACCATGCTGGCCCATGCCATCGCCGAGGCCCTTGACATGCCGCTGGTGGTCCTCAACGTTAAATCGAGCATGAAGCTGGTGGAGGCGTTGTATCAGTACGATACCCTGACCCGGTTGAATGATAGCCGTTTCGGTGATTCTCAGCGCGATGTCAGTGACATAGAGGCGTATATCAAAATGGGCAAGATCGGCCAGTCCTTCACCACCGACGAGCGGATCGTTCTTCTTATCGATGAGATCGACAAGGCGGATACCGATTTTCAGGACGATATGCTTGATGTACTTGATCAGATGGAATTTGATATTACAGAGATCGATAAGCGTATTACTGCAGTGAACAGACCGGTAATTATTATCACCTCGAACAGTAAGAAGGACCTCTCTGATCCCTTTCTTGGCCGATGTAACTTTCACCACATCGCTTTCCCCGACAAGGAACTGATGCACCAGATCGTTGATGTTCATTTTCCCGAAATTAACAAACAGCTGGCTGAGCGGGTAGTAGAGACTTTCTATACCCTGCGAAAGTTAGAAGATATAGAGAAAAAGCCTGCCACGCGTGAGCTCATAAACTGGATTCGGGCTCTTGAGCTTGAACCGGAGTTTAATGCCCATGAGCTTCTCTCAGGGAAGGTCCCTTTTCCTGGAATACTTTTCAAGCGCAGTGAAGACCTCGCTAAGGCCAAGAATTTCAGCGGCTGATGTTCTCCGACTTTTTCCTAAAACTCAGAGACTCGGGTATTCCGGTTAGCCTTAAATCATTCATGACCCTGCAGAAGGCGCTATATCTCGGGCTCATCACGAGCGTCTACGAATTTTATGTAACCGCACGCAGTATTCTCGTAAAAAGTGAGCGTTACTTCGACCTCTACGACAAGCTTTTCATGGCTTATTTTGAAGGCGCCGACGAACCTCTGCTTGAGGGCTTGAATCCCGACGAGGATATGGCCGCCCTGCTCGAGAAATGGCTAAAGGATCCCGCCGCAGCTGCAAGGGAGCTCGATATAGATGAGTTGATGCTGCAGAAAATGTCTCCCGATGAGCTGCTTGAATATTTCCAGAAGCGCCTGCTCGATCAGAAAGAACAACACGACTTCGGGACTAAGTGGATAGGTACAGCGGGAACATCGCCTACGGGTCACTCCGGATATCATCCGAGCGGTATGAGGGTGGGGGGCGTATCATCGAGGATGCAGGCTTTGAAGGTCGCAGGAGACAGACGCTTCAAGGATTATACAGCCGATGGACCTCTCACAGAATCGACAATGATGGAGGCTCTGAAGCGTTTGCGAAATATGGTGCCGAACGGCCCCCGCGACAGGGTTGATATTGACGAAACCATCACCAATACGATGAAGAACGCCGGTGAAATTGAGATCATCTTCAAACAGAGCTTGAAGGATCGGCTGAAGGTCGTACTCGCAATCGATAACGGCGGTATTTCTATGGATCCCTATGTAAATATCGTTAAAAAACTCTTCGATCATGCCAACAGTTTTTTCAAGGATCTGAAGGTTGTGTATTTCCACAATACTATCTACGACAAGGTCTGGACTGATCCCATGCGTTACAAGCATCCGCTAAAGATAGAAGATCTTCTTAAAAGGGATTCTGAAACAAGGCTGATTATTGTGGGTGACGCAAGCATGTCTCCCTACGAGCTGCTGTATCGCAATGGAATAATCCATGTCGAGGACCGTGCCGACGCGCCGGGGCTTGAATATCTAAAGCAGATTGAAAAGGGATTCAGGCATACTGCGTGGCTGAATCCTGCGCCCGAGTATCTCTGGCAATATACGAAATCTATAGGGATAATAAGGGATATCCTTCCGATGTTTGAGATCTCGCTCGACGGTCTGGAGAAGGCTGTTGCCCACCTCATGGTGAGGTAGGTTTACGGCAAGTCTTTCTTTAGCTTATCAACAAAGGCATCAAGACCGTCCGGATTTCGTGCGACGCCCTGCCAGAGAGGAGCGCGTCCGCCGCCTTTCCCATCAATCAAAGGAAGAAACTCAGCCTTAAATGTATTAAATTCGAAACCGCTATCTTCTCCAGCAGCTGCAGCCCATGTGAGGGTATCACCGTTTCGATTAAATATAAACGAACAACCGGAACCGCCCTGCTTGCTCAGTGATTTCAAGAGGCTGCTTATGAACCCCCTGCTCTTATCGTCAAAAACCTTTATTACAGAGGCTGATACCCCATCTCCTGTTGATTTCTCCGCTTCCGATATAAGAATTGAGGCTAAAACTGAGGCATAGTCCTCTTCGAGCTTATTGAACCTATATTTAAGTTCATTGAAGCTGTCAGCAGCGGCCTTTGATTTATCGATCAACTCGTACTGCCGGGCAGAGTATAGTTCAGTAAGGCTGTTGATTATCCCGGTTTTCTCAGTGTAGTCGGCAAAAGCCCTGCGGCCTATTTTCCAGAACGTCCTGATACGGCCTCTGATCTTTTCCTGATGGCTGTATTTAATCAGCTCGATATCGGCAGTCGTTTTTAGATGCATTCCGCCGCATGCTACACAGTCAATTCCGGCAATCCTGATTATCCTTATATTTGTGCTGTGTTTCGAAGGGCGGCGCAGTTTATATTTTTTCAGTCCCTCTGCATCGGTCCACTCAGGCACAATAGCTGTGTTCGAACGCACCGCGGCATTAGCCTCAACTTCAATCTTTCGAATCACCTCGCTTGATATCGCCTCAGCTGAAGTTTCCACAGCAAGGTAGTCCTCGCCCTGGTGTACCGAGACAGTCTCAATCCCGGCAGCATTCATCATTGCCGCGGATATTATATGCTGCCCCGAATGCTGCTGCATATAGTCGAAACGATGGTCAAAATCCACCCTGCATTCGGCTGTCGTACCGGCAGCGGGGGAAGATAATGCTGAATCGGCGGCTATGCTGTGATATATCTCCCCATCCTTTTTCCTTACATCAGTT
>DMKD01000311.1 GCA_003454605.1 Spirochaeta sp.
TGGGCGGCATAGCGCTTTCGGCACTCAATCTTGTGATGTTTCCCAACGAGCGGATCCCCATGGATGTTCTGCGCGAGATGCTCCGCGGCGGAGCGGATAAATGTGTTGAGGCCGGCGCCGTGCTCGGCGGCGGGCACACAATAGACGACTATCCCCCTAAATACGGCCTCGCCGTGACCGGCACCGTTCATCCTGAGCGTATAATCACCAACTCAGCAGCCAAACCGGGTGATGTTCTGATACTGACTAAAGCCCTCGGCACCGGCGTGCTCGCCGCCGGTAAGCGAATCGGTGAGGCTCGCGAAGAAGACTTCCGCGCCGCAATTGAATCAATGAAGCAGCTGAATAAAGCCGCCGCCGAGATAATGCAGAAGTACGGGGTACGCTGCGCCACCGATGTTACCGGCTTTTCGCTGTTGGGGCACGGACTGAAACTGGCTAAGGAAAGTAATGTCCGCCTCGAAATAGACAGCAGCAGCATACCGCAGCTCCCCGGAGTATATGAGCTGCTTGATTACGGCTGTATTCCCGGCGCGGCATTTCGAAATCTCAGTTATGTGGAAGCCGGCGTCAAATTTGCAGCAGGACTTGATTACAATCTAAAGATGCTCGCTGCTGACGCTCAGACATCAGGCGGAATTCTTATGTGTGCAGCTGAGGATGCTGCTGATGAGATACTGAAAAAGCTCAAATTAACATATAAATATACTGCCGTTATAGGCAGGGTTAATGCGCAGGAAACTGCAGATGCTGTGATATCTATCACATAGAACCTCAAGTTATCATGATATGATAATTTAGAGGTATATATGAAGAATAAACGAATAACTCCAATCTTAAGAATCATTGTAGAAATTGCAGCATTGGCGATTTTTGTAGTACTTTTCCTGAACCATAAACTTCAAATGTGGATAATTCTGTTTGGAGCATCAGCCTTGCTCTCGCTGCTATTTGGGAGATTCTACTGCAGCTGGATATGTCCGATGAATACATCCTTTAAGCTTATCAGCCTGGTTTACGGGAAAATCGGTATCAAGCGGTTTAAGACCCCGGGGTTTCTGAAAAACGGAAAAATTAGATTTATCCTGCTCGTTTTATTTGTTGCTTCAATGCTAATAACTAAAAAAATGGGGCTTAAGATTGACATGCTTTTATATGTCACTGTATTTGCTGTTTTTTTGACTTTGTTCTTCGAAGAGAATTTCTGGCATCGCAGGCTTTGTCCATATGGAACAATATTGAGCTTGACATCAAGGCCTTCCCGATACAGGATGAATATTGACGAAGCCGGTTGTATTTCCTGTGGAAAATGTCAGAAGGTCTGCCCTTCGGATTCTATAATTACGCTGGAAGATAAGAAGCGGAGAATCATTAAGCATGAATGTCTGTTATGCGGGAAATGCGCGGATGTTTGTCCAGAGGCGGTTTGTCAATTCAAATTTTGAGGTGTTCTAATGTCTGAGTTTACTGAGAATTATAAGCTGAGGGTTAAAAAGCTTACTAAATATATGCTGGGTTTAATCGAAGGCGTCAGCCGGACCGAACTGCTTGCGCAATATAATATTCAGGAAACTACCTTCATGCCTCATGATGTACTTTATCTGTTTGACGAAATGTACAATAGAAAGATTGAGGTTGAAAAGATTAAGATTGCTTCCAACCGCCTTTTTAATATTCTCTACGAAGACCTTTCCGGATATGAGAAATATGATTATCCGGATGACTCAATTATTGCTTATCTCATAAGAGACAATGAGGGTGTTAAGAAACACCTGGCTAATACCAAAGAGCTTATCAAGAAGATAAACAAAGATCAGAGTCCAGGGACCATTTCTCGTCTGACCAGGGCATTTGAGCGGCTGGAACAGTTTGAACTTCACTACACGGTAAAAGAGAATATTGTGTTCCCTGAGATCGAGAAAAAATGGGATAAATACCAATGTCTGAAACTGATGTGGACCTTCCATGATGATATAAGACGAAATATCAAAAAGACTATTGAGATTCTGAAGGTCGCTGCCTTTGATTTGAAGCTGTTTAATCAGTTTAGCGGTAAGGTCTATTTCAATGTAAATACGATCATATTTCGCGAAGAAAATGTGCTGTTTCCGATTATGCAGGAGACGATGGATCAAGAAATTTTCGAACGGATGGCATCACAGCTTGGTGAGCTAGGTTTAGCCTTTACAGAACTTAGAGCGGAAGCAATGACTAAAACTCAAGATAGAGGTGTAATAATGGACAGCAGTCAGGTTGTAAAATTCCCTACCGGAGAACTATCACTTGAACAGCTGGCTTTGGTATTTAACCATCTGCCGGTTGATATAACCTTCGTTGATGAGAATGACAAGGTCAGATATTTCTCAACACCTAAGGACAGGATATTCCCGCGGACGGTTGGAATCATCGGTCGGAATGTTCAGGACTGCCACCCGCATGAGAGTGTGGATGTTGTGACTAAAATTGTTGCCGCCTTCAAGACTGGTGAAAAGGATGACGCTTCATTCTGGTTGAAGATGGGAGCAAAGTACGTGCTTATTCAATATTTTGCCGTCAGAGATATTGACGGGAACTTCAAAGGTGTTTTAGAGGTATCACAGGAGATCTCGGATATTCAGAAGATTGAGGGCGAGCATAGACTACTTGACTGGGAGTGACCTTTCTCATAAGGGGTGTATATGGAATTGAAGAAGAAGCTTAAGACCTGGTTTATAATACATTTTACTATTGATGTAATATTCGCTGCCGTGCTTTTCATAGCGCCGGTAACTTTTTTAAGTTTTATGGGCTGGGAGTCAGTTGACTCCTATACCGCCCGATTGGTTGCCGCTGCACTCTTCGGGATCGGGATAGAGTCTCTGCTTGCAAGAAAAAGCACCCTTGAGTCGTTCAAATCGATGCTGATGCTGAAGGTCATCTGGTCGGCAGCAGCCGTTATCGGAACCGCAATATCGCTTATCGAAAATGCACAGGGGCGGCCGCTTCTGGCATGGGGGATACTGCTGATCTTTTTCGCCTTTAATATAGTCTGGACCCGATTTTTCTTTTTGGTAAGACGCAGGCTCTCGGAAGTAAAAAATGCCGACAATGTATGAAATTTATGAGAAACACGCAGTTAATTATGATGAATTAGTAACAGCTGAAGATTACCAGGATAATCTGGGAAAGTATTTAAGAGAGAAAATTGAATGGAGAGATAAAACTGTTTATGAAGCCGGTATTGGAACCGGTAGAATTACAAATTATTACATATCAGAGGTGAGTCACTGTTTCGGTTTTGATCGTGAAGAACATATGATGCAGAAGTGTTTAAAAAATCATGTTAAAAATACTGATAAATTAACTTTGAATATTGCTGAGAATTTAGGATTGCCAAAATTAGATAGAAATATAGATGTCTTTATTGAAGGATGGAGTTTCGGGCATACCCTATATCAGAATACTGATGATTTATCGTCTGTTATTTCTAAATTGGTAGATAGTGTCATAGAGCTTGTAAGCTCTGATGGTGATATCTTTATTATCGAATCATTAGGGACAAACGTCGAGAAGCCTATTTATTATAGTGATGAAGCAGAGTCCTTATACGACAAATTAGAAAATAAGTATAAGTTTGAGCGAACAACTCTTGAAACCGATTATAGGTATGATAATCCTAAAGAGGCTTCACGGATTATGGGGTTTTTCTTTGGTGAAGAGATGAAGTTAGATATATTTAAGAAGAACAAATCCATTGTAAAAGAATTTACAGGAGCCTGGTATTTAAAAAAGAAGTGAAAATTATATGACAAGTAATCGCAGCGGTGAAGAAGATTATCACAATTCTGCAGCCCCGGAAATCTCCGGAACTGCATTTAATTGTCTGCTGTTATTTGTCTTTTGTCACCAGAAAAGACTTAGCCATCCTGCCGTGTCCGGCACCAATCTTTTTTATCAGGTGAAGTGAACCCTTCAAAAGAAAAAATCCTATCACCGCAACGAAAGGCAGGAACCATGGCGGAACGCCCCATTCAACTGTACCTAGATCAATAACAGGTATGCTCACGAACACTGCGATGAATGGTGATGCCATTAAGGCCAGACTGACGGTAATCAGGGTAACAGTCAGGGTAAAATATATGATGCCGAGCGGAAGCATGATGATGAAGTAGATGACTGAGAACCATGACTCCTTGCTGAGAAGAAGCTGTTTGATTTTCTGACTCCATTTCATATCCGAATCATAATAACGCTGCCTGCGCGGCATTCGGACACCTAGTAATCCTTCAACAATTCGGCCTTCGATAAATGAAAGTCCGCGAAAAGACAGAAAGAAGGCGACCGTGATAGGTATTCCTATAATCAGTATCATCATTGACGCCGAAACGGCAATGCCGGTCACGGCCCAGGTGAAGAATATAATGCCGGTTGCGAGTGAGAGCAGGCTGTAAAGCACAGCACCCCAGGCTTTTCCATCACTGAATATTGAAAAAAAGTTTCCTGTCTTTCTCTCTGCCTTCAGGCTGGTTGAACCCATAAATGTCGAGCTGTCCAGCTTATCTGCGAGCTCAATATATGATTCTGCCGTCTCTTTGGGGGAACCGTATTCATTTATAATCTGCTCAAGCAATTCTAACTTCGGCAGCTCGGGATTATTATCGAAGGCTTCAGATAGAGCTGTCGACAGATGCTCCTCTGTATCGTTTAAAGCGTCCTGCTGCGTTGCTATATCACAATTACTCATTTCTTGTTTGAGTTGAATAAGATAATCATCAATGGTCTTAATCATTTTTTTCTCCCTCTAGAATATTATCAACATTGGCTCTAAGGTCTGACCAGATTTCCTTCCACTTAATTAAAGCTTTGCTGCCTGTATCGGTTATACAGTAATATCTTCTCGGCGGCCCGGATACCGACGGTTCTACTGAACTTTCAAGAAGTTCGTTTTTTTCCAGCGATCTCAGTACCGGGTACAGGCCGCTTTGTTTCATTGAGAACCCGTGTTTATTTTCGAAATTTATCTTCTTCGCTATCTGGTATCCATATAAAGGTTCTTCTGATTTTTCCACTATATACAATAGAATAAGCGAAGTTATACCTGCATTGAGTTCTTTCTGAAATTTTCTCGTTGGCAGTGATACTTCAGACATAGTTCCTCCTTTAGTTAATACTGTTGTTATATTAACTATACTATGAAGTATATACTAACATGAAGTTAACAATAGTCAAGAGGAATTATCTTAAATAGTGATTAAAATCAATTAAAAAGCCGATTAAAGCCAATTCTGACAATAACCCTGACAATAATACCATCAAATTTTGTTTATCAATATTCCATCTTCTGTATTATAATTAGAGCGGAAGTATTTTAGATTGCGTAAAAGAGTTTTCCCGTATAAATTATAAAGTATGAGTAAAATGTCGACAGTCTGGTCTGAAGATGCAGCAATGCATATCCCCCTTCCCGAGTATCCCCGGCCCCAGCTGGAGCGCCGCCGCTGGCACAGTCTTAACGGACGCTGGGATTACTCTATCATGCCTAAAGGCGGAGAATTTGAACCGGAAGGGAAAATCCTCGTCCCCTTTGCAGTTGAAAGTTCACTCTCAGGGGTTCAGAGACCCCTGCTGCCGGATGAGGAACTGGTGTATCGCAAAGATTTCAGACTTCCGGCAGGCTGGGAGGGGCAGCGAATCCTGCTTAATTTTGAAGCTGTAGATTATGAGTGCAGATGCTTCATCAACGGAATTGAATTAGGCGGGCATAGAGGCGGATATCTGC